>NZ_JBZFLI010000010.1:0-202459 GCF_058315175.1 Metabacillus sp. RB-C-LZQ-3-1
AGAAGAGCGAAAAAGATCAGTAGAGATACTGGTCTTTTTTTGTTGGTAATAAAAGAAAACCGAAGGTTTTCCGTAAAGAGGTAGAGACAAAATACAATTCCTAGCCTGAGGCTTGGGAGAAGCAAGAAGATCTAGGAAGCGCAGAAAGAGAAGACCGGAGTGTGCGTAGTTGGCACATGAGGACCTGAACGAACAAGCTGACGCGGAGATTCGCCGCTTATCGCAAGCCGAAATCCGAACACGGAAGTTAAGCTCTCAGCGCCGATGGTAGTTGGGGGTTTCCCCCTGTGAGAGTAGGACGTTGCCAGGTAAGGAAAAAGGAACAGTAGAGATACTGGTCTTTTTTTCGTTAAAAATAGGCACAAGCAAAAGGTAAAGATAAGGTTTTGTGAGAAGCAAGTTAAAAGATTACTAGAATAAATTTGATTCAGGGAATTGATTTATCCTTAAATAAAATCTCCAATTTCTTACAACTGTTGTGTTATATTAAAGAAAACATATAGGTAGGTGCGAAATGGAGAGAAGAAATCATTGGGATGCACATTTATACGATCAGCATCATTCATTTGTCTCTGAGTATGGTCAAGATTTAGTGAAGCTGTTAAATCCGACGTCGGGAGAGAGAATACTTGATGTTGGATGTGGTACAGGTGATTTAATGAATTCCTTGGTTCACCTAGGTGTATCTGTATTAGGTGTGGATCTATCTGAGGCGATGATAGTGAAAGCCAAAGAAAAGTATCCGGAATTAAACTTTGCAGTTAGGGATGTTTTGGAGCTGGGTTTTCAAGAAGAGTTTGATGCTGTTTTTTCAAATGCCACTTTACATTGGGTAAAAGAGCCGATGGTAGCTTTAGAAAAGATGTTTGATAGCTTAAAGGCAGGAGGACGTTTTGTTGCAGAGTTTGGGGGAGCAGGGAATGTGGAGCTGATTTTGAGTGAGTTTAGAAATCAGTGTAAACAAGAAGGGTATCCTGTGACAAGTGAATCACTTCCGTGGTATTTCCCTAGTATTGGTCAATATACTTCATTAATGGAGGATGTTGGTTTTAAGGTGACGTATGCTATACATTTTAGCAGACCAACGGCTCTTGATGGCGAAGAGGGGCTTAGAAACTGGTTACGAATGTTTATGCCAGATTTCCTTCATTTATTGCCTGATGATGTGGAAATGAGGGTGTTAGCGAACGTAGAAAATAGCTTACGTTCAATTTTATATAAGGATCAGCAATGGGAAGCAGATTATAAACGTATTAGGGTTATGGCTATTAAGGAGTAAAGTTATTCAATTATGTTAAGGGAGCTTGTTCAATGATAAAGGGGATAAACCATCTTTTATTTTCTGTATCAAACTTAGAGATTTCGATTGATTTTTATCAAAACGTTTTTGGGGCAAAATTACTAGTCAAGGGTAGAAGTACTGCTTATTTTGATTTAAGTGGGATTTGGTTAGCTCTTAATGAGGAAAAAAATATTCCGCGCAATGAAATTGAGGTCTCTTATACACATATTGCATTTTCAATAGATGATGAAGATTATGAACGGTTATATAGAAAGTTAACTGATTTAGGCGTTCGGATTTTAGAAGGGCGTCAGCGAAATGAAAAAAAAGATAAAAGGTCTATTTATTTTACTGACCCTGAAGGACATAAATTTGAATTTCATACTGGGACTCTTCATGATAGATTAACGTATTATAAACAGGAAAAACTTCATATGGAATTTTTTGATGATGAGAATGACTAACTTGGGATATTTCCCAAGTTAGTCATTCTTTTTTTTGATTTAAATAGTCACTTTTAATTTAAAGGATATATCCTCATAAAAAGTGGTAGAATGTAGAATACATAGGATTGTGAGCATGGAGGTAAGAAGATGACATCAAAGCCAAAAAAGAAGAAATTTGTTGTTGAGGAAAATGAGACGATTGATGACTGTCTCAACAGAATGAGTAAGGAAGGCTATATGCCTATTCGAAGAACTGAACAGCCAATTTTTAAAGAAGAGATTCGAGATAATGCAGTTGAGCATGTACCATGTGGAAGAATGATTACATTTGAAGGGAAACTTCTGTAAAAGCCGAACAATAATGAACTATTAAAATAAATCGTTCGATTTTACGTTGACATTGATAAGCTTCATTGTTAATATAAAACATGTAAATAAGTAATTAAAGTGAACCTCATATATAATTGGGAATATGGCCCAGAAGTTTCTACCCGATAACCGTAAATTATCGGACTATGAGGGAAAGTGAATGTATATACGATTCGGAATTAAGCAAAGTCCGAAGCTCGATATATCTAACTTTCTCTATTAGTGGAGAAGGTTAAATATCGAGCTTTTTTTGTACTATAAAATAGGATAAGAAAAGATTTAATAAAGGTGGGGAAAAGATGGATCCGGTTGTTGGAGTCATTATGGGAAGTACATCTGACTGGGGGACTATGAAATTTGCTTGCGATATACTAGACGAGCTTGGTATACCATATGAAAAAAAAGTAGTTTCTGCACATCGTACACCAGATTATATGTTTGAGTATGCTGAGAATGCTAGAAACAGAGGCTTGAAGGTTATTATTGCTGGTGCAGGTGGAGCCGCCCATTTACCAGGTATGGTTGCAGCAAAAACAACTCTGCCGGTCATTGGTATTCCTGTTCAATCAAAGGCTTTAAATGGTCTAGATTCATTACTTTCAATTGTTCAAATGCCAGGAGGTGTTCCTGTAGCAACTGTTGCAATAGGCAAAGCCGGAGCTACAAATGCAGGGCTGTTAGCTGCTGAGATCCTCTCGACAAATGATCAATCACTAGCTGATAAATTAGATTCAAGAAGAGAAGAAGTACGCTTAAAAGTTTTGGAGAGCAGTGATGAGCTTGAATAATCAAACGATCCTACCAGGAAGTACTATTGGCATAATCGGCGGTGGACAGCTAGGAAGAATGATGGCAATTGCAGCTAGACAGCTAGGCTATCGTATTGCTGTTTTAGACCCAACTAAGGATTGTCCTTGCGGTCAAATTGCTGATATAGAAATAACAGCTAGCTATGATGATTTAGAAGCCATTAAACAGCTAGCTGAGGTTAGTGATGTGATCACATATGAATTTGAAAACATTGATTACAAAGCTTTGCGTTGGTTAGAAGAAAATGCATCATTACCACAAAAAAGCTCATTGCTTTTACTAACTCAAGATCGTGAAACTGAAAAGGCTGCGATCGAAAAGGCTGGATGTCAGGTAGCTCCTTATAAGATTATCCACTCAGAAGAGGAGTTACGTCAGGCTGTGGAAGTTCTCGAATATCCATGTGTTCTAAAAACTTGCCGAGGCGGGTATGACGGTAAAGGACAAGTGGTGCTTCGAAATGACCAAGCTCAATTGAGAGCTAAACAATTGCTAACTCACGGTACTTGTATCTTGGAAAAATGGGTTCCATTCGAGAAAGAAATTTCAGTAATTGTGACAAGATCAGTTAACGGAGAAACAAAGGTGTTTCCAGTAGCTGAAAATATTCACAAAGACAATATTTTATATCAAAGCATCGTGCCTGCTAGAGTATCAGAAAGTGTTATCCAAAAAGCAGAAGAATTGGCTATTAAACTTTCAAATAGCTTTGAACTTGTAGGAACGCTTGCTGTGGAAATGTTCTTAACGAACGATGAAGAAATTTATATAAATGAGTTAGCACCTCGACCACATAACTCTGGACATTACACAATTGATTTATGTGAAACAGATCAGTTTGAACAACATATACGTGCTGTATGTAATCTTCCTTTAGGTCAAACGAACCTACTGCAAAGTGGTATGATGGTGAACCTTTTAGGGGAAGATTTATCAATAGTTAGTGAAAATCTTTCTCTCCTGCAGTATGCTAAACTTCATCTTTACGGCAAAAAAGAGCCCGCCTCTAAACGTAAGATGGGACATATAACATTTATTATTGAACCAATTCAAGATAATATAGAGAAGATCAATAAAATTTGGGGTCAAAATTGAACGGAGGCAAAAGAAAATGATTGAACGTTATACAAGACCAGAAATGGGTGCAATTTGGACGGAAGAGAACAAATTTAAGGCATGGTTGGAAGTTGAGATCCTTGCATGTGAAGCTTGGGCAGAGCTTGGAGTTATTCCAAAGGAAGATGTAGCTCTACTTCGTAAAAATGCATCTTTTGATGTTAATCGCATAAATGAAATTGAGCAAGAAACACGCCATGATGTTGTAGCATTTACAAGAGCTGTTTCTGAAACACTAGGTGAAGAACGTAAATGGGTTCATTACGGTTTAACATCAACAGATGTTGTTGATACAGCTTTATCTTATTTATTAAAACAAGCAAATGATATTTTATTAAAAGATATCGAAAACTTTATCCAAATTTTAAAAGAAAAAGCGCAAGAGCATAAGTATACAGTCATGATGGGACGTACGCACGGTGTTCATGCTGAACCAACAACATTTGGATTGAAGCTTGGTTTATGGTATGAGGAAATGAAGCGTAATTTAGATCGTTTTAAACGTGCAGCAGAAGGTGTAGAGTACGGGAAGATATCTGGTGCGGTAGGAACTTATGCAAATATCGATCCTTTTGTTGAAAAATACGTTTGTGAAAAGTTAGGTACTAAACCGGCTCCAATCTCAACACAAACTTTACAACGTGACCGTCACGCTGATTATATGGCCGCAATTGCTTTAGTTGCAACATCAATCGAGAAGTTTGCAGTTGAAATTCGCGGGTTACAAAAGAGTGAAACACGTGAGGTGGAAGAGTCATTTGCAAAAGGTCAAAAAGGATCTTCAGCAATGCCTCATAAACGTAATCCAATTGGTTCAGAAAATATGACCGGTCTTGCACGTGTCATTCGCGGTTATATGTTAACAGCTTATGAAAATGTTCCGTTATGGCATGAAAGAGATATCTCTCACTCTTCTGCTGAGCGTATTATCTTACCAGATGCTACGATTGCACTTAACTATATGTTAAATCGTTTTGGCAACATCGTGAAAAACTTAACGGTATTCCCTGAAAATATGAAGCGGAATATGGAACGTACACAAGGTCTTATTTACTCTCAACGTGTTTTACTAGCTTTAATTGATACTGGTATGACAAGAGAAGAAGCATATGATCTTGTTCAACCAAAAGCAATGGAAGCTTGGGAAAAACAAGTACCTTTCAGAGGCTTAGTAGAAGCAGAAGAAAAAATTACTTCCAGACTTTCTAAAGAAGTAATTGCTGATTGCTTCGATTATAACTACCACCTAAAAGGTGTAGACACAATTTTTGAACGTCTTGGTCTTTAAAATAAAATAGTAGCAAGGGTCAGCAAAAGTCCCTTGCTATCTCTTTGAAAAAATAACATGGTAAGAAAATGTAACAAACAATAATCTAAAGGTTCCCAATATTCAGTTTAGGAGGGCTTCCATGAGTACAGAAAAGCTTGAATTACTATACGAAGGTAAAGCGAAACAGATTTACAAAACGAATGAACCTAATATTCTATGGGTCTCTTACAAAGATTCCGCAACTGCCTTTAACGGGGTGAAAAAGGAAGAGATTACAGGTAAAGGTCGTTTAAATAACGAAATTTCAACATTAATTTTTGAAAAGTTAACAGCAAACAACATTGAAAATCACTTTGTAAAAAGATTATCACCGACAGAGCAACTTGTTAAGAAAGTAACAATCATTCCTTTAGAGGTTGTTGTAAGAAATGTTGTAGCAGGAAGTCTTTCTAAACGAATTGGTATTGAAGAAGGAACAGAGATTAAGAATCCATTAGTTGAGTTTTACTATAAGGATGATGACTTAGGGGATCCACTAATAACAGAAGATCATATCGCTTTATTAGAAGTGGCGACACCAGAGCAGGTTCAAACATTGAAATCACTCGCTAAGCAGGTAAATGAAGTACTTAAGGCTCACTTTCTTTCCTGTGATGTACGCCTAATTGATTTCAAACTAGAGTTCGGTATCACTGATGAAGGCAAGATCATTCTTGCTGATGAAGTATCACCTGATACATGCCGTTTATGGGATATCAACACAAATGAGAAGTTTGATAAAGATGTTTTCCGTAGAGATATTGGTAGTTTAACAGATGCATATGAAGTTATTTTAACTAGACTTGGAGGCCAATCAACATGTACAAAGTAAAAGTTTATGTCACGTTAAGAGAAAGTGTATTAGATCCACAAGGAAGCGCAGTAAAGAGTGCATTACACAGCATGGACTACAAAGAAGTTCAAGATGTCCGTATCGGGAAATACATGGAGTTAACAATTGAGAAGTCAGATCGTGATCTAGATGTAGCTGTTCGTGAAATGTGTGAGAAATTACTTGCTAATACAGTGATTGAAGACTTTAGCTACGAGGTACAGGAGGTTGTCACAAAGTGAAATTCGCTGTGATCGTATTCCCAGGATCTAATTGTGATATTGATATGTATCATGCAATTAAAGATGAGCTCGGTGAAGAAGTAGAGTATGTATGGCATGATGAAACAGATTTAAGCCAATTTGACGGAATTCTTTTGCCTGGTGGTTTTTCATACGGAGATTACTTACGCTCAGGAGCTATTGCCCGCTTCTCAAATGTGATGCAGGAAGTCGTGAAAGCTGCTGAAGCTGGTAAGCCTGTACTTGGTGTATGTAATGGATTCCAGATTTTATTAGAAGCTGGATTACTTCCAGGTGCAATGAAACGAAATGAAAACTTAAAGTTTATGTGTCGCCCAGTTAATTTAAAGGTTGTAAACAACCAAACAGCCTTTACTTCAGCTTATGAAAAGGATGAGGTAATCTCAATTCCTATCGCACATGGAGAAGGGAATTATTATTGTGATGAGCAAACACTTCAAACGCTTAAAGAAAACAATCAAATCGTGTTTACGTACGAAACGAATCCAAATGGCAGCTTAGTTGATATTGCAGGGATTACAAATGAGCGCGGAAATGTATTAGGGATGATGCCACATCCTGAGCGTGCTGTTGATGAGCTGTTAGGAAGTGCAGACGGGTTAAAATTATTTCAATCGATCGTAAAAAACTGGAGGGAATCTCATGTCACTACTGCTTGAACCAACTAACCAGATGATTAAGGATGAAAAAATCTACAGACAAATGGGTGTAAGTGATGACGAGTTTGCTCTGATTGAAAAAATTATTGGACGTCTTCCAAATTACACAGAAATCGGGATTTTCTCTGTTATGTGGTCTGAGCACTGCAGCTATAAAAACTCTAAACCGATTTTAAAGAAATTCCCTGTAACAGGTGAAAAGGTATTACAAGGTCCAGGTGAAGGTGCAGGGATTGTCGATATTGGGGACAATCAAGCGGTTGTATTTAAAATCGAAAGTCATAATCACCCTTCAGCGATTGAGCCTTATCAAGGCGCAGCAACAGGTGTAGGTGGAATCATTCGTGATGTTTTCTCAATGGGAGCTAGACCGATCGCAATCTTAAACTCACTTCGCTTTGGAGAACTAAAAACACCTCGTGTGAAATATTTATTTGAAGAGGTTGTTGCAGGTATTGCGGGTTATGGTAATTGTATCGGAATTCCAACAGTTGGTGGAGAGATTCAATTTGATGATTCATACGAAGGAAATCCACTTGTTAACGCAATGTGTGTTGGGTTAATTAATCATGAAGATATTAAAAAGGGTCAGGCTAAAGGTGTTGGCAATACAGTTATGTATGTTGGTGCGAAAACTGGTCGTGATGGAATTCATGGTGCAACATTTTCTTCTGAAGAATTAACCGACGATTCTGGTGCAGATCGTTCAGCGGTACAAGTTGGCGATCCATTTATGGAGAAGCTTTTATTAGAAGCTTGTCTTGAAGTCGTTAAAAATGATGCCTTAGTAGGAATTCAAGATATGGGTGCTGCTGGTTTAACAAGCTCATCTGCTGAGATGGCAAGTAAAGCAGGCTCTGGTATTGAAATGAACTTAGATCTTATTCCACAACGTGAGACAGGTATGTCAGCTTATGAAATGATGCTTTCAGAATCACAAGAAAGAATGCTGCTTGTTATCGAAAAAGGAAGAGAGCAAGAAATCATTGATCTTTTCAAAAAGTATGACTTAGAGGCTGTAACAGTAGGAAAAGTAACTGATGATAAAATGCTTCGTCTTTTCCATAAAGGTGAAGTGGTTTGTGAGCTTCCTGTTGATGCGCTTGCTGAAGAAGCTCCGGTTTATCATAAGCCTTCTAAGGTACCTGCTTACTTTGAAGAGTTCCAACAAATGGATGTTGCTCCTCTACAGGTGGACAATTATAAAGAAACACTTATGAATTTACTAAAGCAACCAACAATTGCTTCTAAAGAGTGGGTTTATGATCAATATGATTACATGGTACGTACAAATACAGTTGTAGCACCGGGTTCTGACGCTGCTGTTGTTCGTATTCGTGATACGAAGAAAGCATTAGCGATGACAACTGATTGTAACTCTCGTTATCTATATTTAGATCCGGAAGTTGGCGGTAAAATTGCTGTAGCAGAAGCAGCACGTAACATCGTATGTTCTGGTGCTACTCCATTAGCCATTACAGATAACCTAAACTTCGGTAACCCTGAGAAACCAGAAATCTTCTGGCAAATTGAAAAAGCAGCAGACGGTATTAGTGAAGCTTGCCGAGTATTAAATACGCCAGTTATCGGCGGTAATGTTTCTTTATACAACGAAACAAATGGAACAGCAATCTATCCTACACCAGTAATCGGTATGGTGGGATTAATTGAAGATACAGATTATATTACAACGCAAGATTTTAAATCAGCTGGAGATCTAATTTATCTAGTTGGGGAAACAAAAGCAGAATTCGGTGGTAGTGAGCTGCAAAAGCTTGTACACGGAAAAATCTTTGGTCAATCACCAGAACTAGATTTAGAGAAAGAAAGCAAAGTATTAGGCCAGCTTTCAGCAGCTATTCGTGCAAAGTCAGTGGCGTCTGCCCATGATGTTTCTGAAGGTGGAGTTGCGGTTGCATTAGCAGAACCATTATTCGGCTGTAAAGGTTTAGGGGCAGAAGTGACTCTTAACGGTGATGCAACAGCAGCACTGTTTAGTGAATCACAAACAAGATTTATTGTATCTGTGAAAAAGGAAAACAAAGAAACATTTGAGCAATTAGTTGAAGCAGTATGTATCGGGAAAGTAACAGACTCTGGCAAACTAATCATTAAAAATGAACAGGATGAAACACTTGTCGATGCATCTGTTGAAGAATTAAAAGATGCATGGAAAGGAGCTATCCCATGCTTGCTGAACTCAAGGGATTAAACGAAGAATGTGGTGTATTCGGAATCTGGGGTCACCCGGAGGCAGCACAAATTACGTATTATGGCTTGCATAGTCTTCAGCATAGAGGTCAAGAAGGTGCTGGGATTGTGACAAGTGATGGTGAGAAACTAACAGGTATGAAAGGGTTAGGGCTCATCAACGAAGTATTTGCGAACGGGAAATTAAATGAATTATCCGGTAAAGCGGCTATCGGTCATGTTCGTTATGCAACAGCTGGCGGGGGCGGATATGAAAATGTTCAGCCCCTCCTTTTCAAATCTCATAGCGGCAGTTTAGCTCTTGCCCATAACGGAAACCTTGTCAATGCAACCCAGGTTAAGCATCAGCTTGAAAGCCAAGGAAGTATTTTTCAAACAACTTCTGATACAGAGGTGTTAGCACATCTAATTAGAAGAAGCGGCTATAAAGATATGAAGGAAGCTGTGAAAAATGCTCTTACAATGATTAAAGGCGCCTATGCATTTTTAATCATGACAGAAAATGAAATGATGGTTGCACTGGATCCTAATGGATTAAGACCATTGTCAATCGGAGTCATGGGTGATGCGTACGTTGTTGCATCTGAAACATGTGCATTTGATGTTGTCGGAGCAAAATACGAACGAGATGTTCAGCCAGGTGAGCTGTTGATCATCAATGATGAAGGTATTCGCTCTGAGCGCTTTTCAATGAATATTAACCGTTCAATTTGTAGTATGGAATATATTTATTTTTCACGCCCTGATAGCAATATCGACGGTATTAATGTTCATACAGCACGTAAAAACCTTGGGAAACGCTTGGCTGTTGAGTCTGAGGTAGAAGCAGATGTTGTAACAGGTGTACCTGACTCTAGTATCTCAGCAGCGATCGGTTTTGCTGAGTTAACGGGAATTCCATATGAGTTAGGATTAATTAAAAATAGATATGTAGGCAGAACATTTATCCAACCTTCACAATCATTGCGTGAGCAAGGTGTAAAAATGAAGCTCTCTGCTGTTCGTGGTGTTGTTGAAGGAAAGCGTGTTGTCATGGTTGATGATTCCATTGTACGTGGAACAACAAGTAAACGAATTGTGAATATGCTCCGTGAAGCAGGAGCTACAGAGGTTCATGTGCGTATCAGTTCACCGCCAATTGCTAATCCATGCTTCTATGGAATTGATACTTCCACACATGAGGAATTGATTGCTTCTAATCATTCAGTAGAAGAAATTAGACAAATTATTGGGGCAGACAGCTTAGCTTTCTTAAGTGTTGAAGGCTTACTTGAAGGTTTAGGTCGACCATATGAAGGTGAAACAAGAGGTCAATGCTTAGCCTGCTTTACTGGCCGCTATCCTACTGAAATTTATGCAGATACAGTTTTACCGCATGAAAAAGCGTAAATAGAAAAAAATGTGATAGGAATCGAATGCTCGATTCCTGTCTTACTTTAAATTGAAAGATAAATAGATTAGTTTTTTTAGGAGGATCACACATGTCTGACATTTATAAGCAAGCTGGTGTTGATATTGAAGCTGGCTATGAGGCTGTTACAAGAATGAAAAAACATGTTGCCAAGACGATGCGCGCAGGTGTATTAGGCGGACTGGGCGGCTTTGGTGGAATGTTTGATTTAAGTGAATTAAATTATAAAAAACCTGTACTTGTTTCAGGAACAGACGGTGTTGGAACAAAGTTAAAGCTTGCTTTTATGGCTGATAAGCATGATACGATCGGAATTGATGCTGTTGCCATGTGTGTGAATGACATTTTAGCTCAAGGAGCAGAGCCGTTATTTTTCCTGGATTATTTAGCGCTTGGAAAGGCAAAGCCAGAAAAAATTGAGCAAATTGTAAAAGGAATTGCAGATGGATGTGAGCAATCTGGATGTGCCTTAGTTGGCGGGGAAACAGCTGAGATGCCAGGATTATATGAGGAAGAGGAATATGATGTTGCTGGCTTTTCTGTAGGAGCAGTTGAAAAGGATCTAATCGTAACAGGGGAAAATATTAAACCAGGACATGTATTAATTGGTCTATCATCAAGCGGAATCCACAGTAACGGATTTTCATTAGTTCGTAAAATCCTTCTAGAAGATCAAAAGTTAGACTTAGGAACAGTTTATGAGCCCTTTACACAAAACCTAGGGGAAGTATTACTTACACCAACTAAAATCTATGTGAAGCCTGTTTTAGACGTTGTTAAAACCTATCAAGTCGATGGAATGGCCCATATTACAGGTGGCGGTTTTATTGAAAATATTCCAAGAATGCTGCCAGAGGGAACAGGGGCAGAAATTGATCTTGGTTCATGGCCGAAGCTGCCGATCTTTGACTTTTTAAAGGAGAAAGGGCAGTTAGATAGTGAAGATATGTATAATGTATTTAACATGGGAATTGGCTTTGTCCTTGCTGTGAAAGAAGATATATTACAAGATGTGCTCAAGCAACTAGATGCAAATGGTGAAAAAGGGTATGTCATTGGTCGTGTCATTGAGGGCTCTGGAGTAACATTTAATGGAGGAGCGTTTTGATGAAGAAGTTAGCTGTTTTTGCATCAGGGAATGGCAGTAATTTTCAAGCAATTTTAGACAAAGTGAAAAGTGGTGCCTTAGAGGCAGAAATTAGCGTAGTTGTTTGTGATAAACCTCAAGCAGGAGTTATTGCACGAGCGGAAACAGCGAATATCCCGGTTTTCTGTTTTATACCGAAGGAATATGAAACAAAGGCTCAGTTTGAACAGGAGATTTTAGCTGTTTTACAAAAACATCAAATTGATTTTGTTATTCTCGCAGGGTATATGAGGTTAATTGGTGAAACGTTGTTAACTGCTTATGAATCGAGGATCATCAATATTCACCCATCGCTGTTGCCGGCTTTTCCAGGAAAGGATGCAATTGGCCAAGCATATGAAGCAGGGGTAAAAGTAACTGGAGTGACTGTCCATTATGTTGATGCAGGTATGGATACAGGTCCAATTATTGCTCAAAAGGCAGTAGAAATTTCAAAGGAAGATACTGCTGAATCAATTGCCGAAAAGATCCATGCAGTAGAACATGTTTTATATCCAAAAGTCATTCAAGAGCTAGTCATAAAATAAAGCATAGAGGTGAGGAATCATGTCAGTAAAACGTGCACTTGTTAGTGTGTCAGATAAAGCAAATCTTGTTCCTTTTGTGAAAGAACTAATTGAACTAGGTGTTGAAGTCATTTCAACTGGTGGAACAAAATCATTACTAGAAGAAAATGGACTAAATGTTATTGGAATTTCAGAGGTCACAGGCTTCCCGGAGATTATGGATGGACGTGTTAAAACCCTACATCCTAATATCCATGGCGGATTATTAGCTGTGCGTAACAATCCTAGTCATATGAATCAGTTAAAGGAAAATAACATTGAAACAATTGATATGGTTGTGGTGAATCTTTACCCGTTCAAAGAAACCATTTCTAAACCAGATGTTCAATTCCAAGATGCGATTGAGAACATTGATATTGGCGGACCTTCTATGCTTCGTTCTGCTGCTAAAAACCATGAAGATGTCACAGTTGTTGTTGATCCGGCAGATTATCAAGCTGTACTAGATGAGCTTAAAGCTTCTGGTGAAGTTTCATTAGCACAAAAGCAACGCTTAGCAGCAAAAGTATTTAGACATACAGCTGCATATGATGCCTTAATTGCTGAATTTTTAACAAAAACAATTGGAGAAGAAAATCCAGAAACGGTCACATACACATTCGAGAAAAAGCAATCATTACGTTATGGCGAAAACCCACACCAAAGTGCGACATTCTATCAAAAACCATTTGTCCCAACAGCTTCAATTGCAAATGCAAAACAATTACATGGGAAAGAGTTGTCTTTCAATAATATTAAAGATGCTGATGCGGCACTACAAATCGTGCGTGAGTTTACTGAGCCGGCAGCGGTTGCTGTTAAGCATATGAACCCATGTGGAGTTGGCGTTGGAACATCAACATATGAAGCATTTACGCGTTGCTATGAGGCAGATCGAACTTCAATCTTCGGTGGGATTGTTGCATTGAATGAAGAAGTTGATGTTGAAACAGCCAAGCAATTACATGAAATTTTCCTAGAAATTATCATTGCTCCATCTTTTAGTCAAGAAGCATTGGATGTTTTAACAAGCAAGAAAAACCTGCGTTTATTAACAATTGACGTAAAAGCACCATCTAAACCCGATAAAGTTCTTCAATCTGTACACGGTGGGTTACTTGTACAAGACGAAGACACACTATCACTTGATGATGTGGAAGTAACAATTCCAACAAAACGTGAGCCTTCTGAAGAAGAGTGGAAGGATCTTAAACTAGCTTGGAAAGTAGTGAAACATGTTAAATCAAATGCGATTGTCTTAGCAAAGGATGAAATGACAATTGGCGTTGGTGCTGGTCAGATGAACCGTGTTGGTGCAGCGAAAATCGCTATTGAACAAGCTGGCGTTAAGGCGCAAGGAAGTGCGCTAGGTTCAGACGCATTCTTCCCGATGTCTGATACAGTAGAAGCAGCTGCAAAAGCAGGTGTAACAGCGATTATCCAACCAGGCGGTTCGATCCGAGACGAAGATTCCATTCGAATGGCTGATGAGTATGGCATTGCAATGGTATTCACAGGAGTACGTCACTTTAAACATTAAGAACAAAAGCGCAAGCGCCTTGATCAGCCTAGGGCAATAAGAGGCAAATGAATAGAAGACGTTTTTAGTCTTCAATTCATTTGTAGCTTATGACTTCGAGGGGTTAGGCGCTGGCAGTCAAAACACGTGACGTCCTGTCGCACTGACTGCACTTGCACATCCTTTTGCTTCGGAGCTGGATGTCAAAGCGCTTATCAACAGTTCAAGAATTTTATAAATTCCTAAACAATGAATATGGAGCCAGTTGAACTGGCTCTTGTATGTTTTAAAAACAAGAGCGGGGTGTAAACATGAAAGTACTGATTATCGGGCAAGGCGGACGTGAGCATGCATTAGTATGGAAGGCGGCACAAAGTAAACTTGTAGAGGAAGTCTTTGTTGCACCTGGTAATGATGGAATGGATGAGCTGGCTACAAGAGTAGACATCAGTGAAACGGATAACCAATCATTGATTTCTTTTGCTAAAGAGAAAAAGATCGATTTAACAATTGTTGGTCCGGAAGTTCCTTTACTTAATGGAATTGTAAATGATTTTGAAGCTGCAGGCTTGAAAATATTTGGCCCAAGAGAAGAAGCTGCACTTATTGAAGGTAGTAAAAACTTTGCTAAAGAACTCATGATTAAATACAATATTCCGACAGCTGAGTATCAAACCTTCACAGATGTGGAAAAAGCAAAGGCCTATATTCAAGAAAAAGGAGCACCAATTGTCATTAAAGCAGATGGGTTAGCTGCTGGGAAGGGTGTAACTGTTGCTGAAACACTTGAGGTAGCGTTAGATAGTGTGACAGATATGCTTGAAAATGCAAAATTCGGTGATGCATCAAGTTCTGTGGTCATTGAGGAATTTTTAGCTGGAGAAGAGTTTTCATTAATGGCATTTGTTAAAGGTGAAAAAGTCTTTCCAATGGTCATAGCTCAGGATCATAAACGTGCCTATGATAATGATGAAGGGCCAAACACTGGTGGAATGGGTGCTTATTCTCCGGTACCGCAAATTCCTGAAGAAGTTGTTGAAACTGCGATTGAAACGATTTTAAAGCCAGCGGCAAAAGCACTTGTCACTGAAGGACGTTCATTTACAGGGATTTTATATGCCGGACTAATTTTAACAGCAAATGGTCCAAAGGTCATTGAATTTAATGCACGTTTCGGTGACCCTGAGACACAAGTTGTTTTACCACGATTGGAATCTGATTTAGTAGAATCATTATTAGCGATTCTAAACGACGAACCTGTCGAGTTAAAATGGTCTGAGCAAGCAGTACTTGGAGTAGTTCTTGCTTCAAAGGGTTATCCAAATGATTATGAAAAAGGACTACCAATTGGCACTCTTACTGAGAAACATGAGGAAGCCGTTATCTTCCATGCAGGAACGAAAAAAGTTGAAGAGCAGTTTGTCAATAATGGAGGACGTGTGCTTGTTGTATCAGGATATGGTTCAACAATTCAAGATGCACAAAAACAAGCATATGAACTAGTTGAACAAATATCAGCCCCTGCATTGTTCTACAGAAAAGATATTGGAAATAAAGCCATTAAGCACGTCGTTTCTTAATATAGACATAAGCCAAAGCAATAATGCCTCCAACTAAGGCTATGAGAATAAAAGACATATCTGTTAAATATTCTAAAAACATATGAAACACCTCCGGATAGAATATGGGGCTGGCTTGTGCCAGTCCCATTTTTTTAATCATTATGGAAATTTTGTACTTAGTTTTAGTGTCTAGCTCCAGGCGCCCAGCAACTAGTGAACTTCACACTCCTCCTTACGATAAGTCAACATCGAATCGCTATCGCTCTTCGTGTTTCCTTTATCTCATACGGAGTGCTCCAGTTCATACGTTGCTAACGGGAGCCTTCCGCTTTTCTAATTAAGAAGGATTATACGTAACCTCTTCCACATCCCCATCAAAATAATCTTCATCATCGTCTTCAAAGAAATAGCTGTTTCTATTTTCGAAAAGGTATGTGATTGGACAGAAACGAAGAATTCCTTCTCCAACCTTCATAGCACCAAGAATAATCGCGATAAGATAGGCATCTCTCCAAGGTTTCTTACAATACTTTGAAGTAGCCCATGCTAAAACAGAAAAACCACACGTTATTCGAATAAGCGCATTTACAATCCCTATATTTGGTCTAAACATGATAATCCCCCTAATTGTCATAAAATTGAAATAAAATCTTTAATGCGTTAATAAATTCCATATGTTAACATAGTATCTAAGTAGTAACTAGAAAATGGAGGGTCTTTTATGCCCGAACAATGGAAAAACAGTCAGATACGTAAACAAATAGAGGTATTAACAAACGACTTAGCACCTACAGTTGTTCTGAAAGATGCAACCTATCTTAACTCATACTTAAGGCAATGGATGAAAGCTAATCTCTGGATTTATGAAGATCGAATCGTTTATGTGGGTGATAATTTACCTGAACAGACTTCAGACATGGAAATAATTGATTGCACTTCCAAGGTGATTGTTCCAGGTTATATTGAGCCGCATGCTCATCCATTTCACTTATATAATCCCCAGTCATTAGCAAAGTATGTGTCACAAACAGGAACAACAACATTCATAGGTGATAACCTTTTTCTACTTTTACAGTCCAACAAAAAGAAAGCGCTTACTTTTATTGATGATATGAAAAAGCTGCCGTACCATTTTTACTGGTGGGCTAGGTTTGATTTGCAAACAGAGGTACATTCTGAGGAAAAGGTCTTTTCTCATGACTTTGTCCGAAAATGGTTGGAACATAAGGCTGTTCTTCAAGGCGGAGAATTAACAGGATGGCCGAAGCTTGCTGATGGAGATGATTGGATTCTATATTGGCTACAGGAAACAAAGAGAAAGGGAAAACGTTTGGAAGGTCATTTTCCAGGGGCTTCTGAAAGAACACTGATGAAAATGAAATTATTTGGAATCGATAGTGATCATGAATCAATGACAGGTAAAGATGTGATGAATCGATTGAAAATGGGATATACAACTGCGTTAAGGCAATCATCTATCCGCCCGGACCTCGAGAAATTAATAAAAGAAGTACAGGATGCGGGGCTTAAAGTATATGATCATTTATATTTCACAACAGATGGTTCAACACCAATGTTTTATGAAAATGGAATGATCAATAAATGTATAGACATTGCATTAGACTGTAATGTCCCTGCAATTGATGCCTATCATATGGCGTCCTTTAATATTGCTCGATATTATCAGTTAGAAGATCGTATTGGAGTGATTGCTCCAGGTCGTGTGGCAACATTAAACATACTTGAAAATATTGATAATCCTGATCCTCTATCGGTAATGTCAAAAGGTAAATGGCTCCTTAAAAACAAAGAGGTTCAACGATTTAAGGATGATGTTGATTGGGGGCAATACGGTTTAGAGCCTGCTGAAATAACATGGGATCTGCAAATTGATGATCTTCAGTTTTCTATGCCAATGGGAATGAAAATGCGCAATGCTGTAATTATGGAGCCTTATTCTGTTACGATTGACAGCTCTAGTAACGATCTTTCAGAACATCACGATGAAAGCTTTTTAGCATTAATTGACCGTAATGGTGAATGGAGGGTTAATACTGTTATAAAAGGTTTCTCTAAAAAAGTGCAAGGTTTTGCTAGTACCTATTCAACAACAGGTGATATTATTGTTATCGGAAAAAACAAAAAAGAAATGCTAGCAGCTTTTACGAAAATGAAAGAAATTGGCGGAGGGATTGTTTTAGCAGAGAATGACCGCATCATATTTGAGATGCCATTACTGTTAAACGGCGGGGCTTCTAATGAGGCTCTTGAAAAGGTCATTACAAAACAAAAGGAACTAAGTCTCATGTTAAAAGAGCGGGGCTATCCATTTGATGATCCAATTTATTCTTTGCTTTTTTTATCGGCAACTCATTTACCATATATCCGAATCACCCCAAGAGGCATTTTTGATGTGATGAAAAAAACGGTACTCTTTCCGTCTATAATGCGTTAAAATATAAAAGTGGAAAACGAGATAAGGTTGTGTTAGCTTGAGGAATGTAAAATATGTGATAGCCATTTTATCATTGTTAGTTATTGTGGGTGCCTGCAGTAATGATGAATCACAAGAGCAAAATACTCCTAATAGTGACGAAGTTTCCGAACAAGTAGATGAACCAGCAGTCGAAGTAATTGAAGAAAGCGTTGTCTCACCTTTAACGGGGTTAAAAGGAGACGAACAAAGTCTGGCACAACGTCCAGTGAGTGTGATGGTGAATAATCATCCCGCTGCAAGGCCGCAATCAGGCTTAACAAAGGCTGACATTGTGTATGAAGTCTTAGCTGAAGGTAGTGTTACTAGATTTTTAGCTATTTATCAAAGTGAAATCCCGGATATCATTGGACCTGTAAGAAGCGCCAGGCCCTATTATATTGATTTAAGTAAAGGATATGATGCACTTTATGTCGCTCATGGCTATAGTCCAGATGCGTTAGAAATGCTATCAAGCGGGGAAGTGGATTCCCTTAATGGGATGGAATATGACGGCACGCTTTTCTGGAGAGCTACCCATAGAAAAGCACCACATAACTCCTATATATCAAAAGAAAATATTTTAGAAGGTGCTGTTTCTAATCAATATGAAATTGCGGCTGAAGTGGAGCCCATTGATTTCTTAACTGAAGAAGAAGTGCAAAAGCTAGAGGGGAAACAAGCAAACAAGTTTGTTATTAAATATGACAAGTCTCAAACCTGGAATGCAACTTATGAGTATAATCAAACTGAGAAGATCTATAATCGATATAGCGGCAATCAACAATCAGTTGATCTTGAGAGTGAAGAACCAGTCGAACTTTCAAATGTTTTTGTAGTAGAAATGAAGCACAACATAGTTGATAACTATGGAAGACGTGGAATTGATTTGACGTCTGGAGGAAAAGCGTTCTTGCTTCAAAATGGTTTGATGCAAGAGGTAGAATGGGTAAATAAAGATGGTAGAATTCTCCCTGTAAAAGACGGGAACATCATAAAGTTTGTACCGGGAAGAACATGGATTCATATTGTACCAAATCTAGATATGTTTTTAATTCAATCGTAAGAACAAAAGGAGAATGATATATGCAAATAGAAAAGCTTCGCGGAAAAGAGCTTGATCAGCTATTTCAATCTATTTTATCCTTAAAGGATCTTGAGGAATGCTATCGTTTTTTTGACGATTTATGTACAGTTAATGAGATCCAATCGCTAGCACAAAGGCTTGAAGTTGCCAGAATGCTGCGTGAAGGATATACGTATCATAAAATTGAAACAGAAACAGGGGCAAGCACAGCTACTATTTCTCGAGTAAAGCGTTGTTTGAATTATGGAAATGATGCGTATACAATGGCATTGGAACGTGTTCATGGTAACAAAGAATCAGATGACGAAACTGAGTAATGATAAAACACCGCAAAATTGCGGTGTTTTTCTTTGCACAAAGAAAAGATAGTATAAAATTTGTACTAGTGTCTAGCTCTGAAGCACAGGACATGCAAGTATCAATCATGGAGATTGATGTCACGTATCTTCACTGCAAGCCCCCGACAACTTGCGAACTTCACACGCCTTCTTATGATAAGTCAACATCTACGCTTGCGCCTTCTTAAGTAAGAATAAATCATTCATTTAAAACTTCAAGGATCTTCCTTCTGTTTTAAGTTTTTTGCTAGCAGGTAATTTGCTATAATAGGGAAATGGATGTTTTGAATGGAGGAATCCAGTATGTACGATATTACCGAGTGGAAGCATGTGTTTAAGCTCGATCCTGATAAAGAAATAAATGATGAAGATTTAGAAAAGATTTGTGAATCTGGTACAGATGCCATTTTAATCGGTGGAAGTGATAATATCACAGAGGATAATGTATTGAATTTAATGTCGAGAATTAGACGATATCTTATCCCTTGTGTTTTAGAAATTTCAACAGTAGAATCGATTATCCCTGGTTTTGATTTGTACTTTATTCCAACTGTATTAAATAGTAAAAAAACAAAATGGATGATGGAGCTTCATCAAGAAGCTGTTAAGGAATATGGCGAGATCATGAATTGGGATGAAATACTTGTCGAGGGCTACTGTATTTTAAATCCTGCATGTAAAGCTGCAGCTTTAACAGAGGCAAATACGGATTTATCAATTGAAGATGTGAAAGCTTACGCCCGCGTAGCTGAGAATATATACCACCTCCCGATTTTCTATCTAGAGTATAGCGGTAAATTGGGGGATATTTCTGTTGTAGAGCAAACAAAAAAAGTGCTTGATAAGACAAAGCTTTTCTATGGCGGCGGGATTAAAACCCCTGATCAGGCAAAGAAATATGCTCAATATGCAGATGTGGTTGTAGTTGGAAATGTTATTTATGAAAATCTGCCTGAAGCATTGAAAACAGTTGATGCTGTAAAAGGATCTATTAAAAATTAATTCTTTTTATATGATTAAATCACCTTGTTGTTGAAGGTTTATTATAATAACGATAAAATAGAACGTATGTTTGTGTAAAGGATGGTGAGGATGTTGCAATTTTTATCAAATCAGTTACTAACAGGTTTGAATGATATGCAACAAAAGGCGGTAAAAACAACAGACGGACCTTTATTGATTATGGCAGGTGCCGGCAGTGGTAAAACGAGGGTGTTGACACATCGTATTGCATATTTAATGACAGAAAAACAGGTTGCGCCTTGGAATATATTGGCGATTACGTTTACGAATAAGGCAGCACGCGAGATGAGAGAGAGGATTCAAGGAATTCTAGGTTCCGGCGGAGATGATATTTGGATTTCTACTTTTCACTCAATGTGTGTAAGGATTTTACGACGAGATAGTGACAGAATGGGAATAAACCGTAACTTTTCCATTCTTGATACGACAGATCAATTGTCAGTCATAAAATCAGTTTTAAAAGAAAAAAATCTTGATCCTAAAAAGTATGATCCAAGAAGTATACTAGGATCTATTAGTAGTGCCAAAAATGAACTAATAACACCAGAAGAATTTGATAATCAAGCAGGAAGTCATTACGAGCAAATCGTAAGTGATATTTACAAGGATTATCAAAAGAAACTCCGAAAAAACCAGTCACTTGACTTCGATGACCTTATAATGACAACCATTCAATTATTTCAACGTGTTCCTGAAGTGCTAGAGTCATATCAGCGGAAATTCCAATATATACATGTTGATGAGTATCAAGATACGAACCGAGCACAGTATATGCTTGTAAAGCTTTTAGCTGCAAGATTTCAAAACTTATGTGTAGTAGGGGACTCTGATCAATCGATCTACCGTTGGCGTGGTGCAGATATTGCCAACATTTTATCCTTTGAAAAAGATTATCCTCAAGCAAATGTCATTTTATTAGAACAAAACTATCGTTCAACAAAGCTTATATTAGAAGCTGCAAACGAAGTGATTAAACAAAACTCAAATCGCAAACCGAAGAAGCTTTGGACTGATAATCCGCAAGGGGCAAAAATTACGTACTACCGTGCTGATAGTGAGGCAGCAGAAGGACAATTTGTTGCAGGGAAAATAAAGCAGCTAGTTGATTCAGGACAAAGAAAGCTTTCTGATATTGCCATTCTTTATCGTACAAATGCACAATCTCGTATTATTGAGGAAGTTTTGTTAAAGTCGAATTTAAATTATACGATTGTTGGAGGCATTAAGTTCTACGATCGAAAAGAGATTAAGGATTTACTTGCTTACCTTCGTTTAATCGCTAATCCTAATGACGATATTAGTTTAGCACGTATTATTAATGTACCGAAACGTGGAGTCGGCTCAACATCTTTTGATAAGATTGCGAACTACGCGATTGACAATGACTTATCTTTATTCCAAGCTCTCGATGAAATTGAGCAAATTGGGGTAAGTGCAAGAGTCATCAATGCAATGGTAGAGTTTCGTGAATTAATTCGTAACCTGGGTAATATGCAGGACTATCTTTCTGTTACAGAGCTTGCAGAGGAGATTATCGAAAAATCAGGTTATAGAGATATGCTGAAGCAAGAAAAAACGCTTGAAGCTCAAAGTCGTTTAGAAAATATCGATGAGTTTCTATCTGTTACCCAAACCTTTGAGAAACAAAATGATGACAAAAGCCTTGTTGCCTTTTTAACTGACTTAGCTCTAGTATCTGATATCGATAAGCTTGATGAAGAAGAACAAGAACAAAGTGATGCACTTGTTTTAATGACATTACACTCTGCAAAAGGACTAGAGTTCCCAGTTGTCTTTTTAATAGGACTTGAGGAAGGGGTATTTCCACATAGCCGTTCTTTAATGGAAGAAGATGAGATGGAGGAAGAACGTCGTCTAGCATATGTAGGTATTACAAGGGCTGAGCAAGAGCTATATCTAACAAATGCTCAAATGCGTACATTATTTGGTAGGACGAGCATGAACCCAGAATCACGATTTATCTCAGAAATTCCTAGTGAGTTAATTGAGAACTTAAATGAACAAGCTAAAAAAGCTGCTCCATCATTTAGTGCTGCCCGCAGACAGGAGAAGCGTCCACCAGTAACAAGACCTGTTGTCACAACAACCTCCACTGGTGGAGATGAGGTTTCTTGGGCAGTTGGAGACAAAGCCGAACATAAAAAATGGGGAATTGGTACGGTAGTAAGTGTAAAAGGAACCGGCGAGGGAAAGGAATTGGATATTGCGTTTCCTAGTCCGGTCGGGATTAAACGTCTCCTTGCTAAATTTGCTCCTATTAATCGTGTAAACTAAAGTTACGGTAGAAAGGATTGGACATCTGAATGGATAAACAATCAGCAACAAAGCGAGCTCAAGAGCTTCATGAGTTATTAAACACTTACAATTATGAATATCATGTTTTAGACAATCCGAGTGTTCCTGATTCAGAATATGATCGACTCATGCAAGAACTTTTAAAGCTTGAGGAAGAGTTTCCTGAAATGAAAACACAAGACTCTCCGACCCAAAGGGTTGGAGGTGTTGTGTTAGAAGCCTTTCAAAAGGTTGTTCATCGTACACCTATGTTAAGTTTAGGGAATGCATTTAATGAACAGGACTTGCGGGATTTTGATCGAAGAGTCAAACAAGCGGTTGGAGATGATGTACAGTATGTTGTTGAATTAAAAATAGATGGATTGGCTGTTTCTCTTCGCTATGAAAATGGCTATTTTGTTCAAGGTGCAACACGTGGAGATGGAACAACGGGTGAAGATATTACGGAAAATTTAAAAACCGTTCGCTCGATACCGTTAAAGCTTAAATCGGATGTGTCTTTTGAGGTGCGCGGTGAAGTATTTATGCCGAAAAAATCTTTTGAAAAATTAAATGAACTCCGATTAGCTGCTGAGGAAGAGCCGTTTGCAAATCCACGAAATGCTGCGGCAGGTTCAATTAGACAACTGGATCCTAAGATTGCTGCCAAGCGAAATCTCGATATCTTTGTGTATAGTATCGCTGATCTAGGCGGAACTGGAATTGAAAGACATAGTGAAGCACTTGATTTCCTTGAAAATGAAGGCTTTAAAACAAATAAGGAACGTAGAAAATGTGAAAGCATTGATGAAGTGATCACTCTGATCGAAAATCTCCAAGAAAAACGTGCAACACTCCCTTATGATATTGATGGAATTGTTATTAAGGTAGATTCCTTAGCTCAGCAGGAAGAGCTTGGATTCACTGCGAAAAGTCCCCGTTGGGCTGTTGCATATAAGTTTCCAGCTGAGGAAGTCATGACAAAGTTACTTGATATTGAATTAAGTGTTGGAAGAACAGGTGTTATCACACCAACAGCTATATTAGAACCAGTAAGGGTTGCTGGTACAACCGTTCAGCGTGCATCTCTACATAATGAAGATTTGATTAGAGAAAAAGATATTAAAATCGGTGATACAGTTGTCGTCAAAAAAGCAGGTGACATCATACCAGAGGTTGTAAATGTTCTGGTGGAACACCGTACCGGTGAGGAAAAGGAATTTACAATGCCGACACATTGTCCGGCTTGTGAAAGTGAGCTAGTAAGAATTGAAGGAGAAGTCGCACTTCGATGCATCAATCCGCAATGTCCTGCTCAAATCCAGGAAGGCCTTATTCACTTTGTTTCTAGAAATGCGATGAATATTGATGGTCTTGGAGAAAGGGTTGTTTCTCAATTATTCCACGCAGGGTTAATTAAAGATGTGGCAGATTTATATCGATTAACAAGAGAGCAGCTATTGCAGCTTGAAAGAATGGGTGAAAAGTCTACAGATAACCTATTACAAGCCATTGAGCAATCTAAGGAAAACTCACTTGAAAGGCTTCTTTTTGGCTTAGGGATTCGTCATGTGGGGGCAAAAGCGGCTAAAACATTGGCTCAACAATTCGAAACCATTGAAAAGCTCCAGCAAACTTCAATGGAAGAGCTTGTAGCCATCAATGAAATCGGTGAAAAAATGGCGGATGCGATTACGACGTATTTCCAAAACCCGGATGTCCAGCACCTTATAACAGAATTACAAGCACTAGGTGTTAACACAACCTATAAAGGTCCAAAGCTAGTAAAAGCAGAAGATAGTGATTCTTATTTTGCTGGAAAAACGATTGTGTTAACAGGGAAGCTGGAGCAATTATCAAGAAATGAAGCGAAAGAAGGCATTGAAGCTCTTGGTGGAAAAGTTACTGGAAGTGTTAGCAAAAGCACAGATCTTGTCATAGCTGGTGAGGCTGCAGGAAGTAAATTGAAAAAAGCTGAAGAGTTAAATATTGAAGTGTGGAATGAAGCTCAATTGGTAGAAGAGTTAAACAAATAATCGTCAAAACCAGTCCTAGCGAAATTGGATAAAAATAAGAGGTGTGGACTTACATTGAAAAAGAAACTAGTTATGGTGCTAACAGGTTTGTTGTTGTTAACGGCTTGTGCACCTAATTTCGGAGAGCAAGAGGAAATCGTACAGGAAACCGAGGATGAATCAAAAGAAACAGCGATTATTCCAAAGTACAATATTTCAGATTCATACTACAAAATGATCCTGCCATTCAAGCAAGGGGAAGCAAGAGGGTTAGTTTCTCAACAACTAAATACTCGACTAGATATTGATGAATTTGAAACAGGATTAATGAGAGTTGCTCAGGATACATTTGCACCAGATAAATATCTATACCAAGAAGGTCAATATTTAAAAGGTGACGTAATTACAAGTTGGTTAAGAAGAAAACTAACAGGGGAAGCCCTTGCACAAGCAAAAGCTGAAGCAAAGGAAAATGGTGAGGAGTTTGTGGATTTAGGCTTAAACCCCGCTTTATCTGGTGAAGGTGGATTAGAAAAACAAAATGCAGAAAACCCGATTTACTTAGCCCATATGCTTGAGCATAACTATTTAGTACGTGAAGGTGATACAGTTGAGCTTGGCGGGGTTGTTATTGGGTTAGCCATGAATTCTGTCCATTATTTTAATCAAGAGGATGGATACGCTAGAGAGCACAAAATTAGTAGAAGTGAAATTTTAGAAAAGGGAAAAGAGATTGCACAAGAAGTGACGAATCGCCTTAGAAATACAAATGGTTTAGAAAATGTCCCGATTGTTATTGCCATATACGAGCAAGAAAAGAAGTCTTCTATTGTACCTGGTAATTTTATTGCTAAAACGACTGTAAAGCAGGGGACGAACACTTTAGGGAAATGGGAAGCAATAAACGAGGATTATTACTTCTTTCCATCAACAGAAGCAACCAATGACTATAGAGACGATGCTCAAATGTTTAATCGCTTTAAGCAGGATATCGAAGAGTTTTTCCCAAATTACACAGGGGTCATAGGAAAGGCCTTCTATAAAAATGATGAGCTAAACTATTTAGATATTGAGATTCCAATGCAGTTTTATGGGAAAGCAGAGGTTGTGGCATTTACTCAATTTGTTACAGGAAAAGTGATGGAATACTTCCCGAGCTATATGACACTTGAAGTTAATATCATGTCAACATCCGGCCAGGAAGCACTTGTATTAAAAGAGCCAAACCAAGAGGAGCTAACGGTTCATATTTATAAATAATGAAAAAAGCTTGGATGGAAAATCCAAGCTTTTTTAGTATAGAAGTGAAAAGTACTTCCTGCTTATAATAAAAGTAAAATAGAGACTATTACATATCCTTCGGTTTTATCTAATAACTCATGCTTACCCATTCCAATACAGACGATCATTTTGCGTATGCTCATAATTAGAGATTTCATCCTCAATGGGTTCCTCTAACGGTTTAGTTTCATTCTGTAGCGGTTGGAGGTGAGTATGACTTATTTTCTCAATTGAACCATTGGTTGTTAAAGCATCAATTAATTGAGATGTGAGATCATTTCTTTTTTCATATGCATTTAAAAAGGCGACGAGAGCAATAATAATGCCTCCGCCTATTAAAGCCATTAAATAAGGTCCGAGCGAGCTAACCATTTGAAGTATCATGAATTGAACAGAACCACCATACATTTCTCTTTCTGTTTCAACAGCTTTAAACGTTAAAGAAATATGATTTATCAATCCAACTGTACCTAGGAGTATTAATACCCCGCCAAAACCGATTAGGAATTTCTTCATTACACCACTCCTGACAAGATGATCTTGTCCAATTTTACCATATAACTAGCAATGCCTCCAGAAAATAGAAAAAGCATACATCAATTCA
The DNA here is from genome assembly GCF_058315175.1 of Metabacillus sp. RB-C-LZQ-3-1. NCBI lineage: Bacteria > Bacillati > Bacillota > Bacilli > Caryophanales > Bacillaceae > Metabacillus > Metabacillus sp. RB-C-LZQ-3-1. Next base: position 26,598 of record NZ_JBZFLI010000010.1, read on the forward strand.
GACAAGTGAATGGAGAAAAATAAAATATTATATCATGAAATTCTATGCCCTAAAAGACAAAAATCTTCAAAATGATTGCGCAAAAACACGATTATTGCGAACTTAATTTTATAAATTTTTATGAATAGATATAATCTATAATAGGATATGTTGCCTATATAATGCGTTTTTGTGTATAAATATTCATGCAGAGAGTTATATTAAAAACAGAAAATTGTTCGCTTTGTCAAATTGTGTTACGATGTTATAAGAGTTCTGCCTATTGTCATCCTAGTAAACTATTTATATCATTCATCATGAAATTGCATAAACTTGCATAAGGATTTGGTGATAGCTAATTTAGGAGGTGAAGCAATCGTGGAACATGCATTAACAGGAGCAACATGGTTTTGGTTATTCGTACCGATGTTAACTTTAGTGGTAATATCAATTATTACAGTATTCACAGAGAGGAGTGACTAATAATGGAAACAGGCGTATTAATAACTTTTATAATTTATTTAGTGGGTATGTTAGGTATTGGTGTAGCTGCATATAAAATGACAAGCAATCTTTCAGATTATGTTTTAGGTGGTAGACGATTAGGTCCTGGTGTGGCAGCTTTAAGTGCCGGTGCCTCAGATATGAGTAGTTGGCTATTATTAGGATTACCTGGTGCTGTCTATGCTGCAGGTGGTATGAACCAAATCTGGTTAGCAGTTGGTTTAGCGGTAGGTGCGTATCTAAACTGGCAATTCGTTGCAAAGCGATTACGTACTTATACAGAAGTAGCAAATGACTCTATTACAATTCCGGATTTCTTTGAAAATCGTTTTAAAGATGGATCAAAGCTTTTACGTGTTATTTCAGCATTGGTTATCTTAGTGTTCTTTACGTTCTATACCTCATCAGGTATGGTTGGTGGAGCAAAGCTTTTTGAAGCTTCATTTGGCTTATCTTACACACAAGCACTTTGGATTGGTGCAATTGTCATCATTTCTTACACATTCCTTGGAGGTTTCTTAGCCGTAAGTTGGACTGACTTTATTCAAGGGATTCTAATGTTCTTAGCATTGATTATTGTACCAGTTGTTGCAATAAACAAACTTGGTGGTTGGAATGAAACTGTAAATGCAGTTGGAGAAATTGATCCGATCTACCTTGATGCATTTTCAGGTATGTCAACATTAGCGATTATCTCATTATTAGCATGGGGATTAGGTTACTTTGGTCAACCGCATATCCTTACACGTTTTATGGCATTACGTTCGAAAAAAGATGTTCCTAAAGCTCGTATGATCGGGACAATTTGGATGATCGTTTCATTATTTGGAGCCATCTTTACTGGTTTTGCAGGTATCGCATATTTTGCGGATAACCCGCTTCCAGATGGAGAACAGGTTTTCATCTTGTTTACTCAAGTATTATTTGACCCATGGGTATCAGGTATTTTATTAGCCGCGATTTTAGCTGCTATTATGAGTACAATTGATTCACAGCTTTTAGTTTCTTCAAGTGCTGTTGCAGAGGATTTCTATAAAGCTATTTTAAGAAAAGATGCTTCTGAGAAAGAACTAGTATGGGTAGGTCGTATATCTGTTGCGGCAATTGCGTTAATTGCTATTTTATTAGCCATGAACCCAGAAAGCTCTGTATTAGATCTTGTAAGTTATGCCTGGGCAGGATTTGGCGCTGCATTTGGTCCTGTAATCATTCTCTCCCTTTTCTGGAAACGTATGAATCGTTGGGGAGCATTGGCAGGAATGATCGTAGGAGCAGTTACAGTTGTTGTATGGCAGAAATTAACCGCTGCAGAATTAATTCCATTTAGCCTATATGAAATTGTTCCAGGATTTGTCTTCGCGTGGATTGTTGCTATGGTAGTAAGCTTAGTAACAGAAGCTCCTTCACAAGAAATAGAAGAAGAGTTTGAACAAGCGAAACTATAATAATAGAGGAAGATAGGGGGATCCCTATCTTCTTTTTTTGAGGCAATTTTCTTCAATAGTCATACGATATAAAGAAGATGACTAGAGGAGGGATTTGCTCTGAGTAATGATCCAATGAAGATGATCAATGAGTTTTTTCAAAGTCGACCTAAGCGAACGCTGTTAGATTCTATCGATCAAGTGTTTAAGAAATCAACTTCTATGGCCAGTTTTTCTTTAGAGGTAAAAGAAACAACCGATCACTTTATCATTATTGCTGAACTTCCTGGTGTCCCGAAAGAGGATATAAGTGTAGAGCTAAGTGGGAATGATGTGGTCATAATGGTGAAGGAACAACGTCACCAAGGCCGGAGAATCGGTGGAGTCAACAGTGTTTCATTACCTCATTATGTAATAAGGCAAAATATGAAGGCTATGTACAATCATGGATTGTTGGAGATTCAGCTGGATAAAAAGAAGCCAAGGAAAATTGAGATTGAGTAGTATCTCGAAAAAGTGCCGCTAGTATAGAGCTAGCGTTTTTTTGTTCCTAAAAGGGGGATTTTTCGAATAGTCGATAAATTGGAAAAATCGAAGATAAATCTAAAATAATTGTTGATTAATCATCAGAATCGAAGATAAAAATTATTTTGAGCTTCAAGTAAGGTAGCTTTTCTCTACAATTGTTGATTAAATATATGTTCATTTGGTATCATCAGAGTATTGTGATTGTACGATTTTGTGGAGGTGAGTGTTAGATGTCTAGAATTTCAATTGATCAAGTAAAGCATGTTGCGAACTTAGCTCGTTTGGCTATTTCGGAAGAAGATGCTGAGCTTTTTACAAAACAATTAGATGCGATTATTACGTTTGCAGAGCAATTAAATGAAGTCGATACTGAAAATGTAAAACCTACATCTCATGTGTTAGATATGAAAAATGTGATGAGAGAGGATGTTCCGAAAAAAGGATTAGACAATGAAGAGGTTGTCAAAAACGCACCAGATCATGCTGATGGTTATATTCGTGTACCATCTATTTTAGAATAAAGGAGGGACAAGCATGGCATTATTTGATCGGAAAATATCAGAATTAAAAGAACTTTTACATAAGAAGGAAATCACCGTTTCTGATTTAGTAGATGAATCATATAAACGCATCCACGCGGTTGATGAACAAGTTGGAGCGTTTCTTACATTAAATGAAGAAAATGCGCGTACATATGCGAAAGAATTAGATGAAGCGCTAGGCAGTCGTGATGAGTTTGGATTATTGTTCGGTATGCCAATCGGTGTCAAAGATAATATTGTCACAAAAGGTTTACGTACTACTTGTGCAAGTAAGATTTTAGAAAACTTTGACCCTATCTATGATGCGACAGTTGTTAAACATCTTCAAAATGCTGAAGCTGTTACGATTGGAAAATTAAATATGGACGAGTTTGCGATGGGTTCATCCACTGAGAACTCTGGATTTAAGCCAACTCGCAATCCATGGAATTTAGAGACTGTACCAGGCGGTTCAAGTGGTGGATCTGCTGCCGCTGTAGCTGCTGGTGAAGTTCCATTTTCACTAGGATCAGATACTGGAGGATCCATCCGTCAGCCAGCTTCCTTCTGTGGTGTTGTTGGGTTAAAGCCTACATATGGTCGTGTTTCACGTTTTGGATTAGTTGCATTTGCATCTTCTTTAGACCAAATTGGACCGATTACACGTACAGTTGAAGATAATGCATTTCTTTTACAAGCCATTTCCGGTGTGGATGAAATGGATTCAACGTCCGCAAATGTGGAAGTGCCAGATTTCCTTTCTTCATTAACCGGTGATGTGATAGGCTTAAAAATTGCTGTACCAAAAGAATACCTTGGTGAAGGTGTAAAAGAAGAAGTAAAGCAGTCTGTTCTTGATGCTTTGAAAGTGTTAGAAGGGCTAGGAGCAACATGGGAAGAAGTATCATTGCCACACTCGAAATATGCTCTTGCAACTTACTATTTATTATCTTCATCTGAAGCTTCTGCAAACCTGGCTCGTTTTGACGGAGTTCGGTATGGATACCGTTCAGATAATGCAGAAAACTTAATCGAATTGTACAAGCAAAGCCGTGCTGAAGGCTTCGGTAATGAAGTGAAGCGCCGTATTATGCTTGGAACATATGCATTAAGCTCTGGTTACTATGATGCTTACTATAAAAAAGCACAAAAAGTACGTACATTGATCAAAAAAGACTTTGAAGACGTATTTGAAAAATATGATGTGATTATTGGACCAACAACGCCAACACCTGCTTTTAAAATTGGTGAAAATGTAAAAGATCCAATGACAATGTATGCAAATGATATTTTAACCATTCCAGTTAACCTTGCAGGTGTACCAGGAATTTCTGTACCTTGTGGCTTATCTAATGGATTACCACTGGGGTTACAAATTATCGGAAAGCATTTCGATGAAAGCACAATCTACCGCGTTGCTCATGCGTTTGAGCAAGCAACAGAACATCATAAAGCAAAACCTGAATTGTAAGGGGTGAAAAACAATGGAATATGAAACGGTCATTGGACTTGAGGTCCACGTTGAGCTGAAAACAGATTCGAAAATCTTTTCAAGTGCACCAAACCACTTTGGAGCAGAACCGAACACGAATACAACAGTGGTTGAGCTAGGCTACCCTGGTGTATTACCTGTACTAAATAAAAAAGTCGTTGATTTTGCGATGAAGGCATGCATGGCCTTGAACTGCGAAGTTGCAACTGAGACGAAATTTGATCGTAAAAACTACTTCTATCCTGATAATCCGAAAGCATACCAAATCTCACAATTTGATAAACCAATTGGGGAAAATGGCTGGATTGATATTGAAGTGAATGGTGAAACAAAGCGTATTGGCATCACACGTATTCATATGGAAGAGGATGCAGGGAAATTAATCCATTCAAATGATGGCTACTCTTTAGTTGACTTAAATCGTCAAGGGACACCTCTAATTGAGATCGTGTCTGAGCCAGATATTCGTACACCTGAAGAAGCATATGCTTATTTAGAAAAGCTTAAAGCGATTATTCAATATACTGAAGTCTCTGACTGCAAAATGGAAGAAGGGTCACTGCGATGTGACGCGAATATTTCTTTACGTCCTGTAGGGCAAAAAGAGTTCGGTACGAAAACAGAGCTTAAGAATTTAAACTCCTTTGCGTTCGTCCAAAAGGGATTAGAATATGAAGAAAAGCGTCAGGAAAAAGTTCTTCGTTCTGGTGGTGTCATTGAGCAAGAAACTCGCCGTTATGATGAAGCAACAAAGAAGACCATTTTGATGCGTGTAAAGGAAGGCTCTGATGATTACCGTTATTTCCCGGAACCAGACCTTGTTGAGCTTTATATTGATGAGGAATGGAAGGAAAGAATTCGTTCATCAATTCCTGAGCTTCCAGATGCACGTCGTAAACGTTATATGGAAGAGCTTGGCTTACCGGCGTATGATGCACAGGTGTTGACAATGACAAAAGAAATGTCTGATTTCTTTGAAGCAACTCTTGAAGCAGGGGCAGAAGCGAAACAAGCATCAAACTGGATTATGGGTGAAGTATCTGCTTACTTAAATGCAGAAGGGAAAGAATTAAATGATGTTGCCCTTACTGCAGAAGGTCTAGCTGGTATGATTAAGCTCATTGAAAATGGAACTATTTCATCAAAAATTGCGAAACAAGTATTCAAAGAGCTTATCGAAAACGGAGGAGATCCGGAAAAGATTGTAAAGGAAAAGGGTCTAGTTCAAATTTCTGATGATGAAACATTACGTAAATTTGTGAACGAAGCAATTGATGCAAACCCGCAATCTGTCGAGGACTTCAAAAATGGTAAGCAAAAAGCAATTGGCTTCTTAGTTGGTCAAATTATGAAAGCAACAAAAGGGCAAGCAAATCCACCAATGGTAAACAAGCTATTGATGGAAGAAATACAAAAAAGATAAAAAAAGGAGAGATCTGCACATAGGTGTGGATCTCTCTTTTAGGTAGAACGATGATTTAATAAGTGATAAATAAGACGATCTTTGTCCTCGAAGAACTGTTTCATTAAACGGAAATGGTTCGTATCCTCAAGCTTTGTTTCATGGATTCCTTCTTCTGTTAGTTCATAAATTTTTGCGGAAGGATAAGCCATAATAATCGGTGAATGGGTCGCAATAATAAATTGTGAATTTTCGTGAACAAGCTCATCAATTCTAGATAACATTGATAATTGCCTAAGTGGTGAAAGAGCTGCTTCAGGTTCGTCTAATAAATATATGCCTTGTCCGCGAAATCGGTTCTTAAAGGTAGCAAAGAAGGACTCGCCATGTGATTGTTCATGTAAAGATACTCCGCCGAACCCATCGATGATTGGGGGACCTCCATCCTCTTTATCTAATTCTTCGATATTCGAAGCAACATTATAAAAGCTTTCAGCTCTTAAGAAAAATCCATCCTTAGGTCTAACAGTGCCTTTAATTAGTCTTATGTAATGATCAAGGTTTGAATGTGAATCATAGGTAGAAAATGTAAAATTGAGTGAACCACCTTCAGGATTAAAGCCAATTGCAATCGCGATTGCTTCTAATAATGTGGATTTTCCCATTCCGTTTTCTCCAACTAGAAACGTAACATTTGGATGAAGAGTTAATTCTTCAAGAAATTTTACACTTGGCAGATCAAAGGGATATTGATGAAAAGAAGGAACAAATTCTCTTAAAAGATGAACTCGTCTAATATATTGGTCATCCAAACCATCCATGTGTATACCTGCTTTCCTTATGATTTGCTCATAATTGTAACAAAAATGCGAACAGGATAATACTTTGCAATGAGGAAATGTAATGAAAAACTTTACTTTTTTTATAAAACATGGTGATAATGGTAGTTGGGTTAAAATGTTTTGCACTCATGAAAATGGGAGACAATGATAGTAGGATATAACTTATTTTAAATAAAACGAATATTATTTCATTAATAATAGGATGATGTATATGAAAAAGGCTAGAATTATTTATAATCCAACCTCAGGCCGAGAACTTTTTAAAAGGCATTTACCAGAGGTTTTGCAAAAATTTGAACAAGCTGGCTATGAAACCTCTTGTCATGCCACAACTTGTGAAGGAGATGCAACAAAGGCAGCGAAGGCAGCTTGTGAACGTGGATTTGATATGATTGTTGCTGCAGGGGGAGATGGAACGATCAATGAGGTCGTTAATGGCATGGCTGATCTAGAGAACAGACCAACACTCGCGGTCATTCCTGTTGGAACAACAAATGATTTTGCACGAGCAATAGGTATTCCTTTAAATAATGTTCTTCAAGCAGTCGATGTAATCCTAGCGGGTGAACCGAAAAAGATAGATATTGGAAAAGTGAATGATCATTACTTTATTAATATTGCCGGCGGCGGTCGTCTTACAGAGCTCACATATGAGGTGCCAAGCAAGCTGAAAACGATGGTCGGTCAGCTAGCATATTATTTAAAAGGAATGGAAATGCTCCCTTCTATACGCCCTGCTGAGGTAGAGATTGAATATGATGGTAAGCTTTATCAAGGAGAAATCATGCTGTTCCTTGTTTCTCTTACAAACTCCGTTGGCGGTTTTGAAAAGCTTGCACCTGATTCAAGATTAGACGATGGTATGTTTGATTTGTTAATTTTGAAAAAAACAAATCTAGCAGAATTCATTCGAATTGCCGGTTTAGCTATAAGAGGCGAGCATATTAATGATGAGCATATTATTTATACAAAAGCAAACCGTGTAAAGGTCCACAACAAAGATAAAATGCAGCTAAATTTAGATGGAGAATACGGTGGTATGCTTCCCGGAGAGTTTGTGAATATGTACCAACATATTGAAGTGATTATGTCAGCTGAAAAAGTAAAACAAATGGAAGAATAAGAAACTTGGCATATGAAGATAGCCAGGTTTTTTATACTATCGGAGAGAAAAATTTTATGGATAATAGGATAAGAAAAACCAGGGCTTTCGCCATTAGGACTTGGAGACAAGCCGAGTTTTTCAAACTTTAAAGTAGACTATGGTAAAATAGTGAAAATTATTGTACGTAAAGGAAGAACTACATGTCAAAAATTCAAGCACCTGTATTAAAAAATGAATATTATGATGTTATCTTTGAGGATTTAACACATGAGGGCGCAGGCGTAGCTAAAGTAGATGGCTTCCCTATCTTTGTAGAAAACGCCTTGCCAGATGAACGAGCAAAAATAAAGATCATCAAGGTGAAAAAGGGCTTTGCCTTTGGACGTTTAATTGAGCTTTATGAACAAAGCAAAAACCGAATTGATGCTCCCTGTCCCATCTACTCACAATGCGGCGGCTGTCAGCTTCAACACCTTAGATATGAAGGCCAACTCGACTTCAAGAAAAAGCAAGTAGAGCAGGTCTTAACACGAATAGGAAGGCTTGACTTAACAAAGGTAAAGGTACATTCGACCTTAGGAATGAAAGATCCCTGGAACTATCGAAACAAAGCACAGGTCCCTGTTGGTGAACGTGAAGGAGGACTTGTAGCAGGTTTTTACCAAAAAAGAAGCCACGACATTATCGATATGGAAAGGTGCCTCATTCAACAAGCTGAAAACGATGAGGTTGTCCAAGCTGTAAAGAAAATATGTGAAGGCTACGGTATCCGAGCATATAACGAAGAAAAGCATAAAGGATGGCTTCGTCACATCATGGTTCGCTACGGCCTTGTTACAAAGGAAATAATGCTGGTATTTATTACAAGAACGGCAGATTTTCCACATAAGGCTGACATTATAAAGAAAATAAATAATCAATTTCCACAAGTAAAATCAATTGTGCAAAACATTAATACTAAACGAACGAATGTTATTTTCGGTGAGGAAACAAAGGTGCTATGGGGAGAAGAATATATTTACGATAAAATCGGTGACGTAAAATTTGCGATTTCAGCGCGCTCTTTTTACCAAGTAAACCCAGAGCAAACGAAGGTCCTTTATGATAAAGCACTAGAATACGCTGGGCTCACTGGTGAAGAATCTGTTATCGACGCCTACTGTGGAATTGGCACAATTTCGTTGTTTTTGGCTCAAAAAGCTAAGAAAGTATTTGGTGTTGAAATCGTTCCAGAAGCGATTGAGGATGCAAAACGAAACGCTGAATTGAATGGCTTCACCAATGCTGAATTTGCTGTTGGTGAAGCCGAAGTTGTTATTCCTGAATGGTACAAACAAGGGAATAAGGCAGATGTGATTGTTGTTGATCCTCCTCGTAAGGGCTGTGATGAGGCACTGCTGAAGACGATTTTAGACATGAAGCCTAACCGTGTTGTTTATGTGTCTTGTAATCCCGGAACGTTAGCAAGGGATTTGCAGGTGCTTGAGTTAGGTGGATATAAAACGGTTGAGGTGCAGCCAGTGGATATGTTTCCGCATACGACACATTGTGAAGCAGTTGCGAAGATTGAATTAAAATGATTGAAAATTAGATGCCTGTTGCTTTACGTGACAGGTATTACTTATAAAAAGGAGGTCAAATGATGGATAATAACGATATTTTAATTCGATTGAGATACGCATTAGAAATAAAAAATAAAGAAATGGCAGAGATATTTAAACTTGGCGGTGTGGAGGTATCAGTGCCAGAGGTGATACAGATACTTACAAAGTCTAGTGATGAAGATGAAAATGAAGATCAAATAAAATGCACGAACAGTATGTTAGATTCATTTTTAAACGGCCTTATTATTTCGAAAAGAGGAAAACAAGAGCCGAAACAAGGTCAGCCTAATACACCAGAACCAGCTTCTAAGAATAGTGAACACGTTAATAATCTTCTTTTAAAGAAAGTCAAAATAGCATTGTCATTAACTACAGAGGATATGCTTGATATATTTGAAGATGCAGGAATAACAGTAACAAAGGGAGAACTTGGAGCCTTATTAAGAAAAGAAGGTCATAAGAATTATAAGGAATGTGGAGATAAATTCGCCAGAAACTTCTTAAAAGGATTAGCTGTCAGATACAGGGGATGATATGGTACATACATACTTAGGTAAGACAATCCAATTTGAGATAAAGTACAAAAACCGAACCTCTATAGGGATAACGATAGGTAGCTATGGAGAAATTGAAGTACAGGCTCCGAAAAAAACACCTGATGAAAGAGTGTTTCAGGTTTTAGAGGATAATTGGGATCTTATTCAGCAAAAATTAAAGAAAATAAAAGATAGGATAAATGGGCCGCAGAACAAGTTATACAAGAATGATGAGAGCTTTCTTTATTTAGGTAAAACTTATCCCATTAAGATTATTCAAGATATAAATATAGAGCAAGACCGTGTTGTGTTTGAAGGAGAAAAGCTGTATGTATATGTGAAGCAGCTTAATGAAGAAAAATATAAACAAGCATTAAAACGATTTTACTACCAGCAGTGTAAGGTGTTGGTGGAGAAAAGTATTTCGTCATATCAAAGTCATTTCAAAACAAAACCACGTTCGATACGTATTTCAGACAGTAAAAAGACATGGGGAACCTGTGATTCGAAACTTCAATTAACATTTAATTGGAGGCTGGCAATGGCCCCGCGTGAGGTCATTGACTATGTGGTTGTTCACGAGATGTGTCACATGGTCCATCTCAATCATGACCGCTCTTTCTGGCGTCTTGTTGGAAAAATAATGCCTGACTACAAGGAAAAAGAAAACTGGTTGGCTTTAACGAGCTGGAAAATGACAGTTTAGGAACAAGTGAAAAGAAAGCATAAGAAAATCCCCCTTTTTTTAGGAGGATTTTCTTTTTTATTAAGTTTTTGGTATTACCCTAAGAGGTATTTTCTGTGGTCTCAGAAAAGTTATACCAATATGTGCTTATCTTACACCTTTCATAAAGACCTGAATCTTTGGTGAGAGCAGGAAAAGGATTATCGCAAGAATGATTGCCACTCCGCCAATCGTACCAAAGTAAAGGTTCTCAGTTTCAGGTGTATAGAATCCTACAATTTGTGCATTTATTGCTTGAGCAGCAGCACTTGATAGGAACCATAAACTCATCGTCTGAGCCGAAAAGGCATTAGGTGCTAATTTTGTGGTAGCTGATAGCCCTACAGGTGATAAACAAAGCTCGCCAAGTACAACAATTAAATAACTTAGTACGAGCCATATTGGACTAACCAATGCTTCTTCACCAGAAAAGTAACCTGGTACAAGAATGACAATAAAGGATAAACCAGCAAAAAGTAACCCAAGTGAGAATTTTTGAGGAACAGATGGCTGACGGTCTCCCAGCTTTACCCAAAGACCAGCAAATACAGGTGCTAAGATGATGATGAATAATGGGTTTAATGATTGAAACCAAGCAGGTGAAATGGTGAATCCTAAAAATTCTAAATCAGTTCGTTTATCGGCATAATGAGCAAGGATGGTAGATCCTTGTTCTTGGATCGCCCAGAACATAACAGCCGCGATAAATAAAGGAATATAAGCGATGATTCTAGAACGCTCAGTTTCTGTTGTTTTCGGACTGCGGTACATAACAATAAAGTAGATTGTTGGGATTAGAATCCCTAGAATACCAATAAGGGCAATGAATGTGTCAACTGTAAGGATGCCCATTGGAATTGTTATAGCAATGACGATAGCTAATAGAACAGTACTTAAGCCTATCGCAGAAAAAACTTTTTTCTTTTCGGTTGGTGACAGAGGGTTTGGAACAACTGTACCAGCTAGGCCAAGATTTTTCTTTTTTGTAAAAATAAATACTAGTAATCCGAAAAACATACCGATTGCCGCTATACTAAAGCCTAAGTGAAAGTCATGCTTTAATCCAACTTCTCCAACAATTAACGGTGACAGGAATGCTCCAAAGTTAATACCCATGTAAAAGATACTAAAGCCTGCATCACGGCGATGATCGCCCTCGCTGTAAATATCACCAACAACACTCGAAACATTAGGCTTTAGCAAACCTGTACCAAGCACGATTAGTACCATGGAAATAAAGAACATAGATAAGTTTCCAGGTATTGCTAGTGCAATGTGTCCAAGCATAATGAATATTCCGCCATAAAAAATAGCCTTGGATGTCCCGAATATCCGGTCAGCAAGCCAACCGCCTATAATTCCCGACATATAAACGAGTGCCCCATAAATAGACATAATCGCTAAAGCGGTATTCTCATCCAGTCCTAATCCGCCTTTTGACACTTCATAGTACATATAGTAAACGAGAATAGCCCGCATTCCATAATAAGAAAAACGTTCCCAGAATTCTGTGAAGAAAAGAGTGAATAATCCTTTAGGATGTCCAAAAAATCCTTTTTGGGGGACGCTTTCCACAATTTTCTGTTTATTTAAATCTGACATCTTACAACCTCCTAATGTTCTACTAATATAATATATTTCGGGGCTGTAAGTTGTCAAAAAACAGAATATTTATAAAATATGTGTAATTTTGATAATATTGAATACTTTTCTAAAAAAACTTAAAATACAGCAAGATTTGGAAAGTTTCACCAGCTTTATTTTGATATCTTATAGTTATTCAAACTAACTTAATTAATTAGAAAGGAGAAAAATGAGTAGTGATTACTTTAAAAATCTGAATCAATAGGGAGTTTTTTGATAGGTGTATAGATGTTGTAGGCTGAATCAAGGTTGTGAATATTATCAAAAACCTGAATAAGTTCGATATGTGAATTCTCTGATTCCTGTTTTGATATTTTTAAAAATCTTGCAAAATCTGTTATTAAGACATCTCCTATGTCAAGTAAATCACCAAAATATTTGAACTTGGCACAGAACAGTTGCGGTATATCGACGGTGAAATAAAAAGGTTTATCTATCTGTAAATCATGTGGAATTCCGAAAAGAACCTTGAATCTGGTTGAATCTGGTTGACAGTCTGAATAGATGACATAGCATGGGCCACTAATTGTTTCATCAATGCTATTTAATAGCATTTTCGAGTGAGAGCGGATCTTCTTCTTGTAATCATCTGTTGCAAGATCTACCTCAAAGGCTATCCCGCTAACCCTGATTGTTTCGAATTCGCTTAACGTAAAATCGGTGACGATATCACCATTTATGTTTTTAATAGGTCTTTTAACGATTGAAGGTATTGGTACTTGAGGTATGGTCTTATCCTTAACTCTAAGAGAGCTTGGAGCTATACCATATTGTCGTTTGAACGCACGGGTAAATGATGATGGAGTTCCAAAGTTTAGCTGATAAGCAATATCTGTTAAAGAAAAGTTATCGTTCTGAATTAAATTTAGTGAGGCATTTAATCTTCTGGAAAGGATGTAATTGTTTAATGAACAACCCATCATGGCAGAAAAAAGTCTATGGAAATAGTATTTTGACATGCTAAAGTTACCAGCAACTGACTCCAATGATAAAGGGTGATGTATATTGTTTTCTATATAGATCAAAGCATTCTCGATTACATCGTAATGGTCCATAATAACTCCTTATAATAAGTGTATTTATGAAACTCGTAACTAGTATAACATGGGTAATGATATCAAGGAGGTAAAAATAATGACACAGGACAGAATGAATGGAATGATCATAGGTTTTTTATATATAGCAGCTGCAGTTACATCCATTATAGCTGTTTTCTTTTATCAGACGGTATTGTCAGAACAATGGTATTTGGCTGTGGCAAATGGATTTCAAACAAAGGTTTTGGTCGGTGTTATAAATGATTTTTTACTTGTCGTGACAGCAATTGGGACAGCTGTTATGTTGTTTCCATATCTTCGCCGTTGGAATGAACATATTGCATTAGGGTACCTTTGTTTTCGATTTATGGAAGCTGTTTTTATTTCAATTGGCATAGTAGGTATATTAAGTTTATTACATCTTAGTATGTATTATGACGCTGGCAATTTAATAGGAGAAGAAAATCTTCTACCTATAGGTTTAATGTTGCAAGCTGTTCATCGGTGGACTTCTATATTAGGTCCAAATCTTATGCTTGGCTTAAATACACTCATGTATAGTTATTTACTTCTTAGAACAGGTTTAGTGCCCAAATCGTTAGCACTATTTGGGATGATTACGGCTGTTTCAGTATTCATAGCCGGTTTACTAGATATGTTTGGTATGATTGAACCTTTCTCAACAGCAAAAGGACTAATTGCTCTACCTGTGGGCGTTTATGAGATGAGTTTGGCAGCCTGGTTAATTGTGAAGGGTTTTCATAAAGAAAGACTTGAAAAACGATAAATTCGCAATTGTAACTAATGATAATATCAAAAAGTATTAGCTCAACTGGCTGCTTGGTAGTAACGGCAGCCAGTATATGTTAATTTTTTCCGTAATGGATGCCAACTAATGTGTAAAGTGTACAACCAATATATTTCCCTCAGTCATCATATCCTTCTTAATCATTGTTATCTTATTGTAAGGTTGGGGCTTTAATATTATCCGAAAAAAGAAAAATGTAAACATTTACAATTAAAATGGTTTTAATTTGAAAAAAAGGAAGAAAGTTTCTTGTGAAGAGTTGTTTTCAGAGGTACGATGTAAAGGATTACTTGAAAGTGAGGTGTAGCGATGGACAAACTCTTCCCTTATATTGTTTAAGAAACTTTCTAGAGACTTTTGATTATTTTGTATCCGGTGATCATGATCAATGATCTAGCAGTAGTAATATCTTTGGCCCAGATACCTCTTCAAATGAACCCACACCAACTATCTACAGAGATCACCAAAACCATTTTCATTTAAAAAAATTACAGTGTATTGAATCACTCAACATCCATACTTTGCAGAATCAGGTATAGAGGTTCGTAAGGGTGCTACTTATGACTCAGGATAAACTCCCTGTGTATTTTTCTTCAATAGAAATTATTGAAATACAGCCTATGAACATTTTCCTTGAAGATAATACCTGAAATGGAACTAGGATCTTACAAATATATTATTTTCTAAAAGTATTATTTTCTGTTCATATTGCCTCACTTTTTAACAAAGTCCTAATTTTGTCAGGGGGAAAAACATGTTTAAAAAATCTAAAGCTTTACTAGCTGCTGCTTTAACATTATCAATGGTGTCTGAATTTATTCCATTAAAAGAACCTGTAAATGTATATGCTGAAGAAGTACATACAAGTCTATCAGCTCCTAGCGGAATTGAAATTCCTTCTGTAACACAAACCTCTATTTCTTTAAAATGGAACGAAGTAGATGGGGCTGAAAGTTATAATATTTATAGAGCTAGATTGGGATATAAGAATTTTAAACTAATTGGTAACTCACAAACGGCGGATTTTGTTGATGAAAATATTGAAAGCGATTCCACTTATTTGTACAAGATTTCATCAGTAAATGGCAAAGGAGAAGGCGAACAGTCTGCTGAGGTGTTAGGAATGACAGAATGGTCTTTCCCAAACTTGATAAGTAAGATAGATATAAGTGCAGCAGGCACTGGAAATAGAATGCGTATTGGAGATATGAATGGAGATGGCCGCCATGATATTTTAATGGTACAGCCAGCCTATGAAAGCCGTGATGCTTATAACCCTCGTTATGTTGGCCATTTAGCGGCATATGATATTGAAGGAAACTTATTGTGGTCACAAGGAACTGTAGATCCGAGAGTTACAACTAGCGGAGCAGATGAGCCAGTTCAGGTTTATGATATTGATGCAGATGGTGAAAATGAAGTGCTTGCCGTTATGAAGCTGGGAGAAGATACAGAAAAGTATTTTTACATTTTCGACGGTAAAACCGGTGAGATTGAGAAGAAGCATAAACTTCCAGATCAAAGAGCACACGATTCCATTTTTATCGCCAATTTCTCAGGGAACGAAACTCCTCAAGACATTCTATTGAAGGATAGATATTCAAAAATCTGGGCTATGGACAAGGAGTTTAATCAACTATGGTACTATCCGGGAGACACTGGACATAGTTTGCTGCCTTTTGATTTTGACGGAGATGGAAGAGATGAATTAGTAAACAACTATTCTTTAATTTCTCACGATGGCAAGGAGTTATGGAGAAAAGATTTACCGGATCATGTAGATACCCACTGGGTAGCAGATATTAATAATGATGGAGAATATGAAATCATTCTGGGAGGTTCTGATACTTTTGCATTCGATGTAAATGGTAATCAGCTATTCAGAAATGGTGATACAGTAGAGCCGCAACAGATACTTGTAGGTAATTATCGCATAGACTCACCTGGCTTAGAGCTTGCAGGACTGGATAGAGTTAACAGAGGAAACCCTGGTCAGGATGGGATGTTTCTTTTCACCTCAGAAGGCAGGACTTTGTACCATGAACAGCGTGCTATGGGAGATTGGGGAAGTATAGTACGTCCTCTTGATAACTGGACGGGAAGCTATACACCGCTTATTACTGCATACAGAAGAGGTAAAGATGCGGACAATCCAGATGGAGTTGTACCAAAGCTTTACGATGGTTATTTTAATCCTATTGTTACCTTTAATGAACATACGGATTCAAAAGAGCAAGTAATGGTAGCAGACATGGCTGGAGATTCTAGAGACGAGCTTATTGTTTATAATCTGACAGGTGATCTTACAGTATCTATTTATTCAAACGGTACAAGTAACTTAAAGGAACATATTACAGGTGAAACCCGAATGCCGGACTTCAGAAACTACAATTTTAGCAGATATGATTCACGTCGATATGATTTAACAATTAAAAACCTTATCCCTGCAGGAATAAAGGCAGATGTAAATAATGATGCTGATATTAATGTAAGTTGGATTCCTGTATTAGGTGTAGAAAACTACAATATTTATCGTTCATCAACACCAAATGGTGAATATACAAAGATTGGGACTTCTGCAATCCCAGAGTTCACTGATAGTACTGCACCTATTGGTACATCTTATTATAAGGTAACATCTGTAAACAATGAGGGGGAATCTAATTTACCGATTGTAGCAGCAAGTGAAACTATTGATACCAGCGGAATCCTTTCGCCTATTAAAACAGATGAAACGACTACCTATAACGCGGGTAGAACACTCCCAGTTAAATTTCAGTTGATGGATGAAGATGGCAACTATCTAACAGGAGCAACTGCAAAGATTTATATAGAAGGCGCTAATGGAGAATCGGCAAGTTCTGCTGAACAAGAAAATCTATTCAGATATGACTCTACTGAAAATCAATATATTTTCAACCTCAGCACCAAGTCAATGTCTGCAGGTAAATATCACATAAGAGTAGATGTGGGTAATCGTACAATCTCCTCTTTCGATATTATATTAGAATAATTGTTTTCGAATGATTAAGTTTTATCAAATAGAGGCTGTGCCAAAAGGTGATGTTTCCTGGCACTAGCCTTTACCTATTAACTTGCTCTTTTCGACGGAATTGTTTCTTAGAAATATGAAACGATAACATTTACAAATTGAGAATAAAGCTGTAAAGAAAGATCTTAAGGAGGACAAGATGGAAAAGGGGATTTTGTTGAAATCATTAAGCATGCTGTTATTGATCGCAGCCTTATTTACCGGATGGGGTCAACCTGTATACGCAGAACCAAGCGATTACAAGTTTGATTTTGGTGATGGTGAGGTTGAAAAAGGGTTTATTGGTGTTAGTGCGTCTGATAAATATGACGAAAAGAAACGTTATGGTTTTAACTCTCCTGAGAATATGGTGAATGTTCCGGCATCAGGAACAGGTGAAGCAAGTGATGCGGTTCGGTTTCTTGAATTTGGCACTAAAAGTGAAAATACCTTCAATGTGGATCTGCCGGATGGCTTATATGAAGTAAAAGTAACATTGGGAAATATAGCAAGAGCCAGCATTGCTGCAGAAGGGGTTTTCCAGGTGATGAATATGACGGGGAATGGAGCTGCAGATACTTTCCAAATACCTATCACCGATGGTCAATTAAACCTGCTTGTGACAGAAGGAAAAGTTGGAACTGCTTTTACATTAAGTGCTCTGGAGATTAAAAAACTCTCACGCCATCCAGAAACAAATAGAACAATTTATATTGGAGGCGACTCTACCGTTTGTAACTATTATCCTTTAGATTCAAGTGTCCAGGCAGGCTGGGGACAGCTGTTTCCTGAGTTTGTTGATCAGGAAGAATTTCAAATTCGCAATATGGCTACAGGCGGACAGTTTGCAAGAGGTTTTAGAGACGACGGACAATTAGAAGCTATACTAAAATATATCAAACCAGGTGATTATTTTATCCTCCAATTTGGCATTAATGATACCGCAGAGAAAAATAATACCACACCTGAACAATTTAAAGAGATTATGAGGGATATGGTTCAGCAGGTAAAGGCAAAAGGAGCAACGGTTATTCTATCTGCTCCTCAGGGAAAGGCACTTGATTTTAATGAACAAGGCATACATTATTCAGAAGACAGATGGTATCGTCATTATACAGTTGCTTTGGCACAAGAGGAAAATGTTCCGTTGGTCGATCTTAATGTTTTGAGTTCGGCTTATTTCACCTCTATTGGAACAGAAGCTACCGGTGAGCACTTTATGCCTGATACATTACATCTAAACCGCAAAGGTGCAACAGAATTAGCTAGAATTGTCGTAGATGAATTGGAAAGACAAGGACTGGATGGATTTGTAGACGAAGACAAGAAGTATTGAAGTTTTTAAGATTGATGTGACAAAGCTAATGAAGGGAATCAAACCTTAATTATTCGGTTGATTCCCTTTTTTATTATTCTCCGTGATTTTAAAATATAAAATATATGTAGAGAATTGCTGGAATTTGTCTAATCGAAAATAAGTTGCTTAATAACGTAAATATGTTTTTGCAATCGACAATAAGTTCCTGTAATCGTAAATATCAACCCAAAAATAGATAATAAATCTCCATTCCGAGAAATAGTTGTTGTTCCATTAACTGTAATTATACCCAATCCGATCGAATAACCCCTAAAAGCTAATCATACTATGTAACGAAAGGGGGCATTGGGACGTTGAATGATCATCGTAATAGTAAAGGTAACAAAAAAGATGAACAATTAGAGCTGTTTAGAGTTGATGATAAAGGCAAGAAACTAACAACTAATCAAGGGCTGAAGATGTCTGAGGATGAGTTTTCCTTAAAAGCTGGTGAACGCGGGCCTACGTTAATGGAGGATTTTCATTTCCGTGAAAAAATGACACACTTTGATCATGAGCGAATTCCAGAGAGGGTTGTTCATGCACGAGGTTTTGCTGCACATGGTGAGTTTCATGTGTATGAATCGATGAAAAAATATACGAAGGCAAAGTTTTTACAGGATCCAACTATAAAAACACCTGTGTTTGTTCGGTTTTCAACAGTGGTTGGTTCACGTGGGTCTGCTGAGACGGTTCGGGATGTTCGTGGGTTTGCGACAAAATTTTATACCGAAGAAGGAAACTATGATTTAGTTGGAAATAATATTCCGGTTTTTTTCATTCAAGACGCAATCAAATTTCCTGATTTGGTACATGCGATAAAGCCCGAGCCAGACAATGAAATTCCTCAAGCCTCATCGGCTCATGATACATTCTGGGATTTTGTAGCGAATAACCAGGAGTCAGCTCATATGGTGATGTGGCTAATGTCGGATCGCGCCATACCAAAGAGCTTCCGAATGATGGAAGGGTTTGGTGTACATACCTTCCGTTTTGTAAATGAAAGGGGGAAAGCTCATTTCGTAAAATTCCATTGGAAGCCAAAGTTGGGAGTACACTCGCTTGTATGGGATGAAGCGCAAAAAATAGCCGGGGAAGACCCTGACTTCCACCGCCGTGATTTATGGGAGAATATCGAGAAAGGCAATTATCCTGAATTTGAATTAGGTGTTCAAATTATTGGTGAAGAAGATGAATTTAAGTTTGGGTTTGATATTCTAGATTCGACTAAAATTTGGCCTGAGGAAGATGTTCCAGTACAAATTATTGGAAAAATGATCTTGAATCGCAATGTTGATAATGTGTTTGCTGAAACAGAACAAGTAGCTTTTCATCCAGGCCATATTGTACCGGGAATTGACTTTACAAATGATCCATTACTACAAGGGCGGTTATTTTCTTATACTGATACACAGCTTATCCGCCTAGGTGGACCTAACTTCCATGAAATCCCGATTAATAGGCCAGTATGTCCTTTTCATAATAATCAGCGAGATGGTTACCATCGCCAAACAATCAATGTCGGAAAGGTAAGCTACCATAGAAATTCATTAGCAGGGAATACTCCGTCACCTGCTAGTCCAGCGGAAGGTGGTTTTGCTCATTATCAAGAAAAAGTGGAAGGACGTAAAATCCGTGCAAGAAGTGATAGTTTTAAGGACCACTTCTCTCAAGCAACCCTTTTCTGGAATAGTATGAGTAAACCAGAGAAAGAACATATTATTGATGCATTTAGATTTGAGCTTGGTAAAGTGAAAAGTCTTTCGGTTAGGCAGCAGGTTGTGGATATGTTTGCGAATGTTAGTCTTGAACTAGCAAGAGCATTTGCTGAATATATCGGAGTGCAGCCACCTAAAGGCGGGGGATCACCAATCACGAAGTCCTCACCTGCTCTGAGTCAATTAAATACAAGGAAAAAACCAGACACTTTAAAACTGGCTGTAATCCTAACAAACGGGTTTCATGGACCAGATGTCAAATATGTATTAGATCGCTTAAAAGCCCGGGGTATTCAGATTGAAATCATCAGTGAACAGCTTGGCAAAGTAAAAGGTACAGGCGGAATTGAATTTGAAGCTGATCATACTTTCTTAACAACTAAGTCAGTTCTATTTGAAGCTGTTTATATGGTAAGAGGAAGCCGCAAAAGCAAAACATTCAATGTACAGGCAGCACATTTTATATTTGAAGCATTTTCTCACTATAAGGCGATTGGTGCCACACATGAAGGGAAAAAGTGGCTGGAAGTGAATCATATTGGTGATGATGCTGGAGTTGTGATGGCAGATGATATGGATTGGTTTGCAAAGGAATTATTAAAAGCCATTTCTGCACATCGACATTGGAAGCGTCAGGGAGTTTAATAGAAGATAGTACCCCCCTTACTAAAGTTTGTGAAGGGGGTATTTATTTATGTGCGCGCAGATCTAATTGCTCAAGGGGGCAAATGGCGACACGGATCTGAAAGAAGCGGGGCGTCAACACCGCTGATCTAAGGAACATGAGCTATATATTTTGACTTGAATAAAAGCTTTATATAAATCTATGAATAGAAAATATTATCTATAATATAATAATTTCTTAAGATTCACTAGACGAAATTTCATTATATAAAGTATGATATAACAAAATATGTAAGGGTGTAAGGTGAGTTATCTGAATAATTAAAATTCTATTTTTCTAATCATATCGGAGGTCACATGAAGTTTAAAACGAAGCTATATATGAGTATAGGCTCATTACTACTACTAATTTCACTCATTGTTGTGATACTAATGGGCATGCTTGAGCATTCAACAGTTAATATGAATGTGGTTGTAAATGATTTAAGTAATAGAGTGAATTTGGCTACAAATATAAAGTACGAGACCGCTAATATTGGTAGACATGTAAGGGAACTTACTGCAATTAATCAATCTTCCGCAAGAAATAGAGAAGTACTTAATGCTTGGGAAGAGTCACAGACGAACTTAAAGCAGTCGTTAGAGGAACTTGAAAAAAAAGACCCTCAAGAAAAGTCCAAAGAACTAATTATAAAGTATAAAACATTACATGAGTCTTATTTACTTAGTGTTCAGCAGCTTTTATCATTACAAAAACTTAATAGTGATACGAAAGTTATTACATCTCTATGGAATGAAGCAGAGCTTACTAGAAAAAGAATGATTCAGATTGCGGAACTTCTTCAAGGACTGCAGGAACAAGAAATGAAAAATGAACTTTTAAGATCAAGAGATACATATAATTGGGCTGTTAAAAATATTTATATATTTTTAGCAATTGGCTTACTTATTGGAGTAGGATACACGATATGGATTATCAAACGGATGACTAATAATCTAAATCATGTTACGTCAGTGATGAAAAGTGCTGCAAACAGTCATTTTGATCATTTACCTAGAATTGAGATTAATCAAAAAGGGGAAATAGGAGAAATAGCTCTTGCGTTTAATAAAATGGCAATTGCCTTAGAGAATCATAGTAAGCTTGAAAAGAAATTAAAGGAAGAAGCTGAGGAAAATAGCTGGCTTAAAACTAAAGTTGCCGAAATAGCGACGATGTATCCTGAAGTTGAAAATATCAAAATGTTATCAGAAAGGTTGATAACAACGATTGTCCCTATGGTAGGTGGAAGTTTGGGTGTTTTTTATGTTAAGGAAGTGAAAAAAGGTGACCCGATTTTAAAGAGAATGGCTTCATATGCTTTGGTAGATGAAAATAATAAATTTGAATATTTTCGTTTTGGAGATGGGCTAGTTGGGCAAAGTGCAGCTGAAAAGAGACCAATTTTAATGAAGAATATTCCAGGTCATTATATAAATGTACATTCTGGTTTGGGAAGGGGAACACCCAAAAATATCATGATCGTGCCTGTGCAATTTGAAGGTAGTGTACTAGCTGTTATAGAGGTTGCCTCATTTGATGTCCTTAATAGCTCTCATATTAAGCTTTTAGAAGAAGTGAGCAATAATATAGGAATTACAATTAATAGTATTATGAACAGAATGAAAGTAGAACAATTGTTACAAGAATCACAAGCGCTAACAGAAGAACTCCAAGCACAATCTGAGGAATTACAGGTACAACAAGAAGAATTAAGAACAACAAATGAAAAGCTTGAGGAACAGTATGAAACTTCTGAGCAGAAGAAACAAGAGGTTGAAAGGATTCGAGAGGCACTCGAGGAAAAAGCGCAACAACTAGAGATAAGCTCTCAATATAAAACTGAATTTTTGGCAAATATGTCCCACGAATTAAGAACACCGCTTAATAGTTTATTAATTTTAGCGAAAATCTTATCAGAAAATAGTGAGGGTAACCTTACTCTTAAACAACAAGAGTATGTTCGTACGATTTTCTCTTCAGGTAATGATTTATTGCAACTCATTAACGATATTTTAGATTTAGCAAAAGTCGAATCTGGAAAGTTAGAGGTAATACAAAAGGAGGTTAATTTGCAAGCAGTAAAAGAATTTATTATTGGGCAATTCTCCCCAATTTCCCGTCAAAAAGACGTAGAATTTACAATTGAGTTACAAGCTGATTTACCAGAAACTCTTTTGACAGATGAACAAAGGTTACAGCAAATACTTAAAAACCTTCTATCAAATGCGTTTAAATTTACTGAGCACGGAAGTGTTTTATTATCAGTTCAAAAGGTATATAAGGAAAGGATAAAAAGTAACCAAGTGACAACAATGATTGCATTTTCTGTCACCGATACTGGTATTGGTATTGATGAAGAAAAACAAGAAGCAATATTTGAGGCGTTTAAACAAGCGGATGGGACAACGAGCAGGCAATATGGCGGTACTGGACTTGGACTTTCAATTAGTAAGAATATAGCTTACTTATTGGGCGGATTTTTAGAGGTGAAGAGTAAGAAAGGTAAGGGTAGTACCTTCACATTATACCTGCCTCTTGATGAACAGAAAAACACAATCATTGATCTTCGCTCGGTAGAAGAAGCAGCAGTGACACGTGAGGAAAACTACTCATTGGATGTAAATAACAACGAGAGCGGGGATATGGATCGTCATATAAAGGAAAAGGGGAAATCATTACTTAAAGGTAAAAAAATTCTTATCGTTGATGACGATATTCGAAATGTATATGCGTTAACGGTAGCACTTGAAAAATATGAGCTGGATATTGTTATTGCGGAAAATGGAAAAGAAGGAATTGAAGAGCTGCTTCATAACCCGGATGTGGATTTGGTTCTTATGGACATTATGATGCCGGAGATGGATGGGTTTCAGGCGATAAGAGAGATCAGGAAAATACAAAGATTTAACCATATACCAATCATTGCATTAACAGCAAAGGCGATGAAACATAGTAGAGAGCAATGCCTAGAGGCTGGAGCAACGGATTATATTAGCAAGCCAATTAACTTAGATCAGCTATTCTCGTTAATGCATGTTTGGTTGTACAGCAAGGAGGGGTAGGAGATTTCAGGTAGAATACAAAATCACTTACTAGTTGATGAGGTAGAGAAGATAGAAATAGATTTACTATTAGAAGCTGTTTTTCGTTATTGTGGTTATGATTTCAGGAACTATGCCTTTCCCTTTATTCAAAGGAGAATCGCTCAACGTGTGAAAAAAGAAAGTTTGAGTAGCATATCTGCATTACAAGAAAGTGTACTGCGGGATAAAAAGGTGATGGAAGATTTAATTTCGGATTTTTCGATCAATGTAACAGAAATGTTTAGAGATCCCCAATTTTTTTACAGTTTTCGAAAAAATGTAATCCCGATTGTAAAGAATTTCCCTAAAATACGAATCTGGCATGTGGGGTGCTCTTCCGGTGAGGAAGTTTATTCAATGGCAATCTTGTTACATGAGGAAGGACTTTATGATAAGACGAGGATTTTTGCTACAGATATAAATGCTCATGTTTTAGAAAAAGCCAAAAACGGCATTTTTTCAATAGATGGAATGCAACTCTATACAAAAAATTACTTTGAAGCAGGTGGAAAGAGCTCATTTTCTGAATACTATAAGGCAGTTGATGATCAGGTCTATTTCCACCCCTTTCTTCTTAAAAATGTTGTGTTTGCACAGCATAATTTAGTAACGGATCATTCATTTAACGAGTTTGATATTATTATTTGTCGAAATGTCCTAATTTATTTTAATAAGCGTCTTCAAAATGATGTCCATAAACTAATTTATGATAGCCTGAGCGTATCGGGATTTCTTGGTTTAGGTAAAAGAGAGGGGATTAAATTTACAAGTTATGAGAACTGTTACCGAGAATTTGATGGACCGCAAAAACTGTACCGAAAATACAAATAATAAATCTAGTAAAAAGGTTAATATTTTAATGGTTGATGATCATCCTGAGAATTTGCTAGCATTGGAAGCTGTACTGTCATCTTCAAACTATCATTTAGTCAGTGCAACCTCAGGTAAAGAGGCGTTAAAGTATATGTTGAAACAGGATTTTGCTGTTATCTTATTAGATGTTCAAATGCCTGGGTTAAATGGTTTTGAAACTGCAAAACTTATTAAATCAAGGGAGAAAACAAGAAATATACCGATTATTTTTATCACAGCAATAAGTCAAGAAGTAGAGCATGTAAAACAAGGCTATTCGGTCGGTGCTATTGATTATATTTTTAAGCCTTTCCATCCAGAAACTCTAAGACAAAAGATTGAACAATTTGTACAGCTTCATCAAAAACATGAAGAAGAAATAGTTGAAAGTGAAAGAAAACAGAAGGCTAAAATTAATGAAGTTCATAACAGATTAGACCAGGTGAAAATTAATTTACAAAGATCTGAGGCGTTATCAAAAGTAATAGGTGAAACAATACTAGACACAATTATTACATTTGATGAGGATGGATCTATTTTATCGGTAAATCCAGCTGTAAGGAATATGTTTGGGTATTCCCCTGATGAATTGCTGGGGAAAAATACAATGATGCTTTTTCAGACTGAAGATGAGTCTATCAAGACGAAGCTTTCTTCCATAAAACACTCTGTGGGAAAAGTAATAGAGGTAGATGCGTTGCGTAAGGATAACCGTTCCTTTCCTGCTGATATTCAAATTGGGAAAACAATAGTGGAAAACCAGCGGATATTTGTTTGTACTATTCGTGATGTAACGGAGAGAAAGCAAATAGAAAAAATGAAAGAGCAAAAGTTTAATTATATGGAAAATATGGTAGAAAAACGTACATTAGAACTTATAAAGGCTAATGAAGAGTTAGAAAAAGAAATCAAAGAACGAAAAAAGATAGCAGATGATTTATATCTTTCCCAAGATAGGTTCAGGAAGATTTTTGAATCTAGCCCTTGTTTAATGGCTATTTACTCGTTGAAATATAGGTCGATTCTTGATGTTAATCCAAACTGGTTGATGTTCACAGGCTATGCTCTTGACGAGTTGAAGAAAACCAAAGGTTTGGATTATGTAGTTGATTCAGAAAAGAATCAAATTGATCTAGAGTTAACATTCAGAAACGAAAAAATATGTTACAAGACAAAAAATGGTGATATTCGTAATGGATTGATGTCAACGGAAATGATCGAGATTCAAGGTGAACCTTGTACACTTATTGTTATAACAGATATAACAGAAAGGCTTCACTTAGAAAAGGAAATGTATCGATTAGATCGATTAAATTTAATAGGGGAAATGGCTGCAGGTATTGCTCATGAAATCCGAAATCCAATGACCACAGTCCATGGGTTTTTACAATTAACGAAAAATAGCAGCGGCTTTTCAAATGAAATTCTTGATTTAATGCTTGAGGAACTAAATAGGGCTAATACAATTATTACTGAATTTCTAAATCTCGCTAAAAATAAGGTTAGTCTTAAAAAGAAGCAAAGTATAAATAAAATAATATATGCTTTATCTCCTTTAATCCAGGCCGAAGCATTGCGCTCTAGTAAGCTCATTATCTTAGAATTAAATAATTGCAGTGATATTTTCATCGATCAAAAGGAAATTAGGCAAATGATATTAAATATAGCTTTAAATGGTCTTGATGCAATGGATTCAGGGGGCAAGCTCACAATAAAAACCTTTGAAAAAAAAGGTGAGGTAATCTTGGAAATTAGAGATCAAGGTGTGGGAATCAGCCCGGAAGTACTAGAGAAAATAGGAACTCCATTTTTCACAACAAAAGAAAATGGTACAGGCTTGGGGTTAGCTATTTGTTATAGTGTTGCAGAACGTCATAATGCTGATATAAATATACAAACAGGTGACGGAGGGACTACGTTTTCTATTCATTTTAAAGTGAATGATTAGATCAAAGGACAAGCTGTCTAAATCGTGTTTGATAAAGTATGTAGAGAACTTATTTTCATGATAATAGACATTATCCCTATAATATTTTAAAAGTTAGGAGGGGAGATATTATTGACTCAAAAAAGTAAAATTATCCTTATCATTTTAAGTTTCATTACTTTAGGGACTGTAGGTATAGTATCCAAAACATTTGGAGATGAAAAGCCAAAGGTTGTTGTGGTTCTAAAAGAATTAGACACAGAATATTGGAAAATCATTAAAGCTGGTAGTGAAAGGGGCTTTCAAGATTTTGGAATAGAGGGTGAAGTCATTGCTCCAGAATATGGGACTACAGAGGAACAGATCTTATTATTGGAAGGTAAGTTAAAGGAACTTCCGGATGTCTTAATTGTTTCTCCTATTGTACCAGACGAGGTTATTCCGATTTTAAATAAGTTTGTTGAAAAAGGTGTTCCAACTTTGTTAATAGACACTGATGACCCTTGGAAGAATAAGACATCTTATATTGGTACCGATAATTTAGAGCTAGGACGAAGAGCTGGACAATTATTAGCTTCCCAGTTACAACCCGGGGATAAAGTAGCTGTATTTGGGGAAGAAGACGGAGTAAGATTAATAAGTGAGCGAATACAAGGGGCTAAACAGAGCTTAAAAGAAGCAGGCATTGATGTTGTAACAAAAAGTGCTGGTGTTTCTCAAGATGAAAAGCAGCTAGTAAAAAAGGGAATGGAGGAAGTCCTGCAAGACCATCCTGACCTTAAAGGGGTAATGGCTGTAACGGACATCGTAGCCTTAAGTGTACAAGAGGTTCTAAAAAATCATGGACTAAGTATGCCAGTAACTGGAGCGGATGGAATAACAAAAATGCTAGAGTTAATTGAGGATGGAACAATACCAGGTTCAGTTTCTCAGAATCCCTACGATATGGGGTATTTAAGTGTAGAAGCTGCAGCAAAAGCTATAAAGGATGAAAAGGTTGAAAAAAACATAGATAGTGGTGTTGATATTATTGTTAAAGAGAATGCGAAAAGAAGATTGAATTTTCTGAGGGATGCGTTAAATTAATGAGAGAATCTTTATCTATTCTTAAAGGCAGATGATATGAATGGATTGCAAAACGGCACATCGATATTGGGACCGTCAGGTCGTAAAAAATAAAGCAACAGTCCACTTCTTTAGTAAAAGACGGGCTGTTGCTTTTTTTATACTATCAGAAGGTATAGAATTTTGTACTTAGTTTTTGTGTCTAGCTACAGCGCCTATCGCCTCTCAAACTTAAGATCATCTCCTTACGATAAGTCTCGCTTTATCTCAGTCGATTCTCCTCTTAGTTTGTACGGCGATGATCGAGACGCTTGCGCTTTAAAAAAAGCCTAAATGGTAATTTCCTTACCTTCCTTACGCATTTTAGCGTATTCTGCAGTTGCTGTATACAGCACGTCTGAGGAAGAGTTAAGGGCTGTTTCACAAGAATCTTGCAGAACACCAATGATGAAACCTACTGCAACAACCTGCATGGCAACATCATTTGAAATGCCAAATAAGCTGCTTGCTAGAGGAATAAGCAATAGTGAACCACCTGCAACACCTGATGCACCACAAGCGGACACAGCTGATAAA
Source organism: Metabacillus sp. RB-C-LZQ-3-1 (assembly GCF_058315175.1). Classification (NCBI taxonomy): domain Bacteria; kingdom Bacillati; phylum Bacillota; class Bacilli; order Caryophanales; family Bacillaceae; genus Metabacillus; species Metabacillus sp. RB-C-LZQ-3-1. Next base: position 55,024 of record NZ_JBZFLI010000010.1, read on the forward strand.
ATGCTAAGAATGAATGCCGTTCCCATATCAACTTCAATTCCAAGTGTATGAACAGCTGCAAGAGTTAAAACGGAAATCGTAACTGCTGCGCCAGCCATATTAATTGTAGCACCTAATGGAATTGATACAGAATACGTATCCTTATCTAAATCTAGTTTTTCACATAGACTCATATTTACTGGGATATTTGCTGCTGAGCTACGGGTGAAGAACGCTGTAATTCCACTTTCCTTTAAACATTTAAACACAAGCGGGTATGGATTCTTACGAATATTAATAAACACAATAATAGGATTTACGACAAGTGCTATGAAAAACATACATCCAAGTAAAACTAATAGTAATTTTCCGTAATCAAGCAGTGCAGACAGACCATTTGTGACAAGAGCTTCAAAAACAAGTCCCATAATTCCAAGTGGTGCTAAATTAATGATCCATTTCACAAGTTGAGAGATTGCATCTGAAAAACTAGCAAGCATGTTTTTCGTTGAATCAGGAGCATTTTTTAATGCTATCCCAAGAAGTACAGCCCAAGCTAGAATACCGATATAATTCGAGTTAATAAGTGCATTAACAGGATTGTCAACAATATTAAAGAGCAATGTTTGAAGCACCTCTGTAATGCCGCTAGGAGGTTCAAAGCCCTCTGCTCCTGTCTTAAGAGTTAAGGTTACAGGGAAGATAAAGCTTGCAACAACGGCAACAAGTCCTGCAAGAAACGTACTGATCACATAAAGGATAATAATAGATTTCATATTTGTCTGCTGGCCGCTTCTTTGCTTGGAAATAGCGTGCATAACTAAAAATAAAACCAATACAGGTGCCACAGCTTTTAGTGCACCTACAAATAAAGAACCAAAAATAGTCACCCATTTTGCTCCCTCAGGAACTGATACTGCAAGGATAACACCAATAATAATCCCTACAATAATTCGAGTTACCAAGCTGAGTTGGTTCCATTTGTGTAATAAACTCTTCATTTAGCGTTCCTCCGATTCTATATTGAAGCTGAAAAATGCTTCATTACGTTGATACATTAATACGTATAATCATACATAGATGTTAGTTTAACACGAATAATGTCGAATGTGAATGAAAGGAAAAAATTGTTGTTTAGAATTTTATGAAAAATGAACTATTAACACAAGGGGGGATAAATAGACTATATAGAAATCAGTAAGTTGTTGGAATTTTAAGCAGAGTAGATAGAAGATCATCCTAATGAAAGATTCGGCTAGAGATTATAAATCAATAAAACAAAATGTTTGTTAAATACTCCATCTTGTAATGATTACCAAAAATTTCTTGACCCCTTTTCGAAAAGGGGGTATATTTTAATTAACAAATTGTTAATTAAATGGCGGTGCAAGAATTGAGTGAAAAATCAAGAAAATTCATTACTCCAGATGGATATACAAGTGATATTGCTGTTTTCACTATTACTTCTGAATATCACGGAGATCACAAGCCTCCACTAAAAAAGTTAAAAATTATGCTAATTAAACGAAGTGATACAGACCATGAAGGAAATCTAAATGTTGAAGCTGGAAAGTGGGCGTTACCGGGAGGGTTTGTTCGTCCAAACGAAACAGCACTTCAGGCAGCAGAGCGCAAGCTTAAAGAAGAGACAGGAGTTAGCGGGGTACGAATAAAGCACTTTGGTATTTATGACTCTCCAAGCAGGGATGAGAGAGGGTGGATTATTTCAAACGCTCATTATGTTATTGCGAATGAAGAAGCATTGAATGGCCGTAAAAAGACGAATGACGCAACAGATATTCAATTGTTTACAATCACAGATGCTCTCAACCTTCCTCTTGCTTTCGATCATCGTCAAATCATTGATGATGCAATATGGTTTATAAAAAAAGATATGGCTCTAACAACACTGGCTAAACACTTTTTACCGACAGAATTTGTTCTATCTGAATTGCAAGGAGTTTTGTTAACTGTTTTGGATGATCCGTCTATATCAACAGATGCTGCTTTTTTTAGAAAAGCCCCGAAGCTGCCGTTTATTGAAGCAGTAACAGAAAATGGAAAACTTAAGAAATCAAACCGGTACTCTAAAACACCAGCCCAGCTTTACCGATTTACTAATTTTCAACCGATTGTTTCAGTCTTTAGCCAAAAACTTAAGGGATAAAGGGAGAGAGCTGAGATGTTGAGAGATTGGACGTTATTCGAAAAGTTATGGTTACTCATCTTTACAGCTGTGAATGTTTATCTTTTCTTTGCTTGGTCAGATTCACTTATTGGCTTAATTTCTTCGATAACAGGCATGCTCTGTGTCGTGTTAGTAGCTAAAGGGAAAATAGCAAACTATTATTTTGGAATTATACAAACTTCAACGTATGCTTATATATCATATGGATACGGGCTTTATGGAGAAGCAATGTTAAATGGTTTATTTTATCTGCCGGTTCAATTCATCGGGATCTATTTATGGAATAAGCATAGAACCGAACAAGGGGTACAAGGCGAGGATGTAGAGGTAAAGAGGTTATCAAAAGCAGGATGGGTCTATACAATATCGATAGCTGTCATTCTCATTATTGGTTATGGATTTTTTCTGAAGTATTTAGGCGGGAGTAATATATGGGCAGATTCAGCGACAAATGTATTGTCAGTGATGGCACAAATTTTGATGTTAAAACGATTTGCCGAACAGTGGTTACTTTGGATTTCTGTCAATATTTTATCAATCTATTTATGGATTAGTGCCCTCGTTTCACAAGGTGGAAATGACTTCTCGATGCTAGTTATGTGGACAGCATTTTTAGTAAACAGTATCTATGGCTATATCAACTGGAGAAAGCTATATTCAAAGCAAGCTCAGGAGGTGGTCTAAATGACTGTTGGATTTATAGGCGGAAAATTCTTACCTCTTCATCTAGGGCATGTGTATGCAATCATTCAGGCCTCCACAATGGTTGATGATCTCTATGTTGTTTTATCTCATAGTGAAATACGTGATAAGAAACTAATGGAAGAATCGAAAATGGAGTATATACCATCGCAAATTAGGCTGCGTTGGCTCTCGCAATTAACAAGAGATATGCCGCAGGTCAAGGTCATTTCGGTAGAAGATGACCAGGGAAATGACGATTATAATTGGGCGGAGGGTGCCAAACAAATAAAAGCGAAAATTGGAAAACCAATCGATTATGTCTTTAGTTCTGAGTATGAATATGAAGATGTTTTTCAGCATCTGTACCCGGATTCCAAGCATATATTGCTTGATCCGGAACGTAAGACCGTTAATATTTCTGCTACAAAAATTCGTCAAGAAGGTGTTTTTCCCCATTGGGAGTTTATTCCTGACGTTGTAAGGCCGTATTTCGTTAAGAAGATTGTCATCGTTGGAACAGAAAGCTGTGGAAAATCCACCCTTACAAAAAATCTTGCCAAGGTATATAACACAACTTATGTCTCTGAATATGGCCGAACCGTTTGTGAGGAATTAGGCGGCTGTGACGGGATTATTACAAAAGTAGACTACCATAAAATTGCTTATGGACATAAAATGGAAGAATACAAGGCAATTGAGAAAGCGAATAAGCTTGTTTTTATCGATACAGAGGCGATTGTCACGCAATTTTACTCAAACCTTTATAATCAAGAGCATCAACCTGTTCTTGATGAAATCGCTAAACTGCAAGATTATGATCTTTGGCTATTTTTAGAGCCTGATGTTAAGTGGATTGATGACGGGTTAAGAGTTCACGGTCAGGAAGCAGAGCGAGTTAAAAATAATAACCGGTTAAAAGTGTTGCTGGATAATCATAAAGTTAAATATAAAGTTTTGAATGGAGATTATCAAAACCGTTTTATCTCAGCAGTTGGAATGATAGAAGATCTAATAAAGAGATAGTGAAAAAGGCATATTTCATTTGAAATATGCTTTTTTTGTTAAAAGGAGGAAAAACGAATCCATGTGAACCAATTAGAATAGAATATCTATATGAATTTTCGCTTATACTTCACTATACTTTGGTATAATTTTTTGAAGCATCGAAGTAATCTTGGTTTAGCAAACCAAGAAGTAGAGGAATGTTCACTATGAATAAAGTGTTAACAAAAAATGCAGATGAGAGCTATTTTTTGGCTGAACAGAAAGCGTCAGGTTATTTTTCAACATTAAATGAACAAGTTTTGCAGAAGAAATATAGATCAACTTTAATAAAGGATTTTGAATCATGGAAACTAGATCATCTTGGACACAGCAGGCTATTGTCCTTTTTTTATCGTGGAGAGCAAAGAACGGATTCCCGTGATTATCACAGATATATTCAACGGATGGAGAAGAAAGGAAAGCTTGATCATTACCTGGAGAGAAGTATTTCGTATATTTATATGCGTGACTTAGGTAAGGCGTTGCATGAGCCTGAAACAAAGGCTAGAATCCAACAAGTTGTTCAATCACTAAAAGGTCATCTTTCTCAAAAATCTGATTCTGCAGATGAGATGTTCAACATGGCCTCATTATACAGATGGGCGAAGAAGGAAGGGGTAGAATTAACCTTCATCTGGCTCATGAATAAGCTAAAGGCTGTATCTCTTCATATTCCAGAGGGAATAGATGCGGCACATGCCCAACGGAAATTGATCAAAATCATTGCTGGGGTAGTTATGCACGCAATTGAAGAGATGGAGGAGGGGCTTCTTCCGGAGGAACGTTCAAAAAAGCTAAATGAGGCGATAAGGCTTGGTTATGCCTATGGTCTTACCTACCCCTTTATTGATGATCTTTTAGATTCTGATGTTTTATCAAATCAAGAAAAAAGTCAATATTCGGATTTAATCAGAACAACTCTCACTTCAGGATCAGTACCTGAATTAGGAGAGTGGGCTGGTAACAATAAGGAATTGATGACATTTATCCACTCTGAACTCAAACAGGCCTTTAATTACATAAGAGTCTATCAGAGCTCGGAAAAAATGGCATTGTTTCTAGAGCAATCCTATGTGTTTTTTCATTCTCAGGAAATAGATCGCATGAAGGATCTTGAGAATGGATGCTATACGAATGAGGAACTTTACATCCCAATTATTTTAAAATCCTCTTCATCAAGATTAATTGTTCGTTCGGTATTAAATGCTTCAGAGGATGAAGGATTTGAACGCAGAACCTTCTATTATGGAATTTATAATCAATTGGCGGATGATTTTGCTGATATGTTTGATGATATGAAGGCTGGTGCCGTCACTCCTTACACCTATTATTTAACATACCATGATAAACGAGATGATCTTATTAATCCTTTTGAATTATATTGGACAGTTATCTCTAACTTAATCCATAATGTATATCACTCTGATCCAATGACCTGTGAGGTCGTACTTGATCGAGCGATAAATGGATTGAAACGATTTAAACAGAGAATTGGAGAAAAAAAATACAATGAAATCATGAAGATTCTTGCCGCAGGAAACACTGAATTCTTTCGTATGATTCAACATATGGTCAAAAAAGCTAAGGATGTTGACTTTTTTGATAAGTTGTTAAGGGATCATATCATCACAAACCTGAGGAATTCCCAAGAAGAGCATGAACAATTCATCGAGACCATACGAGAAGTAAGAAATAAAGTAAACCCTATTCTACATCTTCCCTATGAAGATTCCACACTATTTCGGGAGGATTCTCTTGTTGAGGCAGCAAATTACAGCTTAAAGGGTGATGGAAAACGATTAAGGCCTATTATGACGTGGGTAATCGGTGTTGATGTATATGGGCTTGATATGTCAGCAATTGAGCCGCTTCTAAAATCATTGGAATATATGCATACAGCATCTCTTATTTTTGATGATTTACCATCTCAGGACAATGCGCCTATTCGTAGAGGCAGACCTACTCTTCACCAGGTATACACAACTGCTACAGCAGAGCTAACAGGACTTTTTCTTACTCAAAAGGCTGTGAAGGAGCAGGCATCTTTAGATACATTCAATCCTAAGACAGTTCTAAGTTTGATTCAATACTCAGCTCAAATGACAGCAGATATGTGCAAAGGACAGGCGATAGATTTGGAGTCGAAAGGAAAAAAGCTGACGTTAGAGCAATTAAATGAAATGTGCTTTTATAAAACAGGCTTAGCGTTTGAAGCTTGTCTTATTATGCCGGCAATCCTTGCTCATGCAGAAGAATCAGAAATAAAGGCATTAAAAACGTATGCCTACCATGCCGGCATAGCTTTTCAGATTAAAGATGATCTGCTTGATTATGAAGGAGAATCTAATCGTCTTGGAAAGATGGCAGGTACTGATTCCAAAAATAATAGTTCAACCTTTGTATCCATTTTAGGTGTTGAAGGTGCTAAGAAAGAGATGTGGGAGCATTATTGTTTAGGTATGGATGCATTGCAAGTGATGTCTCGTCACATTCCTTTTTTGAAGCAATTATTATCTTATTTTGTAAACAGGGATCGCTAATATGGAAGTCTCGCTTTATCTCATCCGGAGTACTCCAGTGCATATGTTGCTAAATGGACGCTTGCGCTTTTGTTTTTGGGTATAATAGAATGGCCAAAAGAAAGACTAAGTATGAATGAGATCAGACTAGAAAAAACAATGAAAAAGGAGATCCATCCAAATGACAAATGAAAAAGTAGAAAAGGCTGGATGGAATTTTGATAATAGCTATGCCCGTCTTCCTGAAAAACTTTTCACTAATCAACCTCCAAACCCTGTGAAATCACCAGAACTCATTAAGTTTAATGAGTCATTAGCAGAAACTCTGGGGCTGAATGTTCAGGAGCTGAAAAGTGAGGAAAGTCTGGCAGTTTTTGCTGGTAATCGAATTCCTGAAGGGTCAACACCTCTTGCACAGGCTTATGCAGGTCATCAGTTTGGACATTTTAATATGCTTGGGGATGGTCGAGCTGTTTTGCTAGGTGAACAGCTCACACCCGATCATGAACGGTTTGATATTCAACTAAAAGGATCAGGACGAACACCGTATTCTCGTGGGGGAGACGGACGTGCAGCTCTTGGGCCGATGCTTCGGGAATATATCATTAGTGAAGCTATGCATGGTCTCGGTATTCCGACAACTCGAAGTTTAGCGGTTGTAACTACAGGTGAGTACATCATGCGTGAAACAAAACTGCCGGGTGCTATTTTAACTCGGGTAGCTGCTAGTCATATACGGGTTGGAACCTTCCAATTTGTTGCACAATGGGGAACAGAAGAGGAATTAAAGGAGTTAGCGGACTATACAATTGATCGACATTATCCAGAGCTGAAAAATGAGGAAAATCGGTATCTTTTATTTCTTGAGGAAGTAGTGAAGCGTCAAGCATTGCTTATTTCAAAATGGCAAATAGTTGGTTTTATTCATGGAGTCATGAACACTGATAACATGACAATCAGCGGAGAAACCATTGATTATGGTCCGTGTGCTTTCATGGATACGTATAACCCTGCAACTGTGTTTAGTTCAATTGATGTTCAAGGTCGTTATGCATACGGTAATCAGCCAAATATCGCAGGTTGGAATCTCGCCCGCTTTGCTGAAACGTTACTGCCACTTCTTCATGAAGATATAGAAGAATCTGTTAAAATTGCCCAAGAAGTTATCTCAGGGTTTCCAGAGCTTTATGACAAACATTGGCTTAATGGAATGAGAGCAAAATTAGGTCTATTCAACGAAGAGGCAGATGACCTTACTCTTGTTGAAACTTTATTAAAGGTCATGGAAACTCATAGTGCTGATTATACGAACACTTTTAGAGCCTTAACATTTGATACTATTGAGGAGACGGTTCTATCTGATAAAGAAGATTTCAACAAGTGGTATGGTCAGTGGAAAAAAAGACAAGGAAGGCAGAAGGAATCAAATGCTGAATCAGTTGAGCTGATGAAAAAGAATAACCCAGCTGTCATTCCTCGAAATCACCGGGTGGAAGAGGCATTAGAGGCGGCAGTTGATAAAGGTGATTATCACGTAATGGAGCAGCTGCTTGAAGCTTTATCAAATCCTTATGCACATTCACCACATCAGGCTAAATATTGTACTGTTCCTGCTAATTCAGATGGTACGTACCGAACTTATTGTGGAACATGACAAAAATGAGTTGATTTTGATACTATATAGGATGCTACCCTTTTGTCTTAAGGTAGCATTTTTGTGTTGGTGACTGTTAATTCATTCCAGTGATGAATAGATTCCATATTCGTTTACTGTCCTTTATACTAGTTTAGTATGTGTTTTGAAGGTAAAAGACTAGTGTTAGTCGTTTTTTATAGATTGAAAGAAAGAAGGAGGAACACAATTGACCATATCTAAAGGGGAAATTATGGTGGCTGAAATCAGCCATTTAGATGAAAAAGGCTCAGGTCGAGCAGAAGTTTGGCGAAAAAATGAATTAGGAAATCCAAAGAAACTAAAGCTAACAATTCCAATGACTCTTCCAGGAGAGAAAGTACGGGTGACGGTTGACCAGCCTGAAAGAAAAAGAAGAAAGGCTATGCCAGATGAGATTGTGGAAGCTCATCAGGACAGAACAGCACCACCATGTCCACACTTTGATAAATGTGGTGGGTGTGTATGGCAGCATTGGAGCTATTCAGCTCAGTTAAACGAAAAAACCGAACATGTAAGGCATACGATTGAGAGCCAGGGCTTTGATCCAAAGCTAGTTCAAGAGACAATCGGAATGGATGAGCCTTGGAGATATCGAAATAAAATGGAGTTCACATTTTCTCCTGAAGGCGCTCTTGGTTTACATGAACAAGGGAACTTCCGAAAAATTATCTCTCTTGAAACATGCTTAATTGCCGGAGAAGAAATGGTAGAAGCGGCAATGGAAGTGGCAAAATGGGTGAAGGATCATAAATTGAAGGGGTATAATAAAGACCTTCATGAAGGCTTGCTTCGTCATTTAATGGTCAGACAATCCTTTGCTACAGATGAAATCATGTTAGCTATTTTTGCAACTGAATCACCAGAGGAGTATCAAGAAGCTGTTCATGACTTAGTTTTACGTATTGAACAGAAGTTCCCGCAAGTAAAAAGCTTACTATGGCTTGAAAATACGCAATGGGCCGACCGAACTCAAGCGGAGAAAAGTCATATCCTATCTGGACGCGATTTTATTAATGATGAAATGGATGGTTACCGATTCCGTCTTTGGTTTGATACATTTTTCCAAACAAATCCTACTCAAGCTCAAAAATTAGTTGATTTAGCAATTGAGATGGGGAAACCGCAAAAAACAGAAAAAATGATTGATCTATTCTGCGGAGTTGGGACGTTCTCGCTTCCTTTTGCAAATAAAGTAGGAAAGCTTGCTGGAATTGAGATTGTAGAAACATCGATTGAGTCAGCTAAACGTAATGCAGAAGACAATGGCATCTCAAACACGGACTTTTTAGCGAAAGATGCACGAAAAGGCATTGATCAAGTGTTAGAGAGCTTTGGACATCCTGAGCTTCTGCTTCTCGATCCACCTCGTTCAGGTGCGGGAGGTAAAGTAATGAGAAGAATCGGACGCTCAAAACCACAAAGAATTGTATATGTGTCATGTAATCCTGACACGTTTGCTACAGATATAAAAGAACTTGAACCATTTGGTTATCAATTACAAATGGTTCAGCCAGTAGATTTATTTCCACATACTGTTCATGTGGAATGTGTGGCATTATTGGAGCTGCAATAATTTTAACTCCCTTTCTTTTTCTAATAATGTAGGAAAAGAAAGGGAGTTTTTTATGAGCTGCAATCACTTCACTGTGCTATTTTTGTCGAAAATTCCCGAATAGTAAATAAATCTAGAAAATCGAAAATAAATTAAAAGGAACATCAAATAAATTCTAATAATAGAAAATAAATGATAAAAATAGTAAATAAATCTAACTAAACCGCTATACTAGATTAGTAGACTCTTTTATAGGAGGAATTTTTTTGCGAATGAAACCAAAAGCAATTTTTTTAGATATGGATGGAACCATATTAAATCATCAAAATAAGGTAAGTATACGAACAAAAGAAATAATTGATGAATTGAGAGCACAAGGAATATACGTTTTTATTGCAACTGGCCGGGCGTATGATGAAATAGAGGGAGTAGTTCCTGAAGGCTTTCAAGTCGACGGTGTTGTATCCTCGAATGGTATGGCAGGCTATATCGGTGAAAAGGTTGTTTTTGAACATTCTCTTTCACGAGAATTAGTTGATATGATTATTCAAAAAGCCAGAGAAAATAAGGTATACTATGAACTCTTTCCTTATCGGGCAGCACGAATATCATTAAAGCAGGATCAACAATATATGGTAGATGAAATCCGTGATCCAAAGCCTGATGGTGTCGGGATTAATGAATGGCTATCTCGTAAACAAGCAATTAAGGAAGAGATATCCTGGGAAGAACAAATTTCAGGAAATGAGTTTTCGAAGTTTTATTTCTTTGCTAGAACAAAGGAACAGATTAATCATTGGAAAGAAGAACTTGAACGATTAAAACAAGAAATAGATTTTACGATGTCCGTATCATCAGAGTACAATGCAGAAGTAATGGTTGCGAATGTTAATAAAGCAACTGGAATTCAACATATGTTAAAGACATTCCATTTAACGATGGAAGAAGTAATGGCGATTGGAGATAGTGATAATGATATCCAAATGCTTCAGACTGTTGGTTTTTCAGTAGCTATGAAAAATGCACCTGATCGTATTAAAGAGATGGTTGATGATGTAACTGAATTTACCTGTGATGAAGACGGAGTTTATCATTATCTTAAAGGGTATTTTACATAATAAATGGTATAGGGTCAGCAGGTTATTCTTGCTGGCTTTTTTTGTACTATCAGCGAATAAGATTTTATCGTTTTTCTATACATATTTGTGAAATTTGTAAGTCTATTATCATTAATCTGTATAGAATGAAATTGAACTTTGCTATTATAATGATAGATAAAAAATAAAACGCTGTCATTTTTTGTAAATCTAGGTCTTTATCATTATTATCGCTTGTCCATGGCAAATGGAAAAAATAAAATTTTATTTAGTAGACACTTGACTTTTTAAAGAAAATAAGTAAAATTAAGTAAAATATTTTACTAAAACAACGTGAAGAGTGTTTGGTTTATTCTTGTTTTTGGAAACGAAATGGGGTGGGAAGAATGGCTAAAATTAAAGACATTGCAGAAGAAACAGGTTTTTCCATTTCTACAGTTTCTCGTGTATTAAATAATGATCAAAATCTTTCTGTACCGGATGAAACGCGAGAAAAGATTTATGATGCTGCAGAGAGATTGAATTATCGCAAAAAAACGGTAAGGCCATTAGTGAAAAACATTGCGTTTTTATATTGGTTAACAGATAAAGAAGAACTTGAGGATGTTTATTTTAAATCGATGAGATTAGAAATAGAAAAATATGCAAAAAAACATAATATTGAATTAACTACTTACAAAATTACAGACGGAATTAAAGCAATACCCGATCATATAGAAGGCTTTTTAGCGGTTGGGACTTTTTCAGATAAAGAACTTGCGCACTTAAGGAAGCTTACTTCGAATGGAGTGTTTATTGATTCAACCCCAGACCCAAATCACTATGATTCCGTAAGACCTGATCTTGCTCAAATTACAATGAGAACAGTCGATTTCTTAATTGAAAAAGGCCATCATAAAATCGGATTTGTCGGTGGGACATATCATAATCCTAACACAGATCAGGATGAAATGGATATACGTGAAAAAACGTTTCGTCAGTATATGGCGGAAAAAGGAATACTTGATGATCAATTTATTTTTTGCCATCGGGGATTTTCGGTGGATAATGGATACAATTTAATGAGTCAGGCTATTGAGAAGCTTGATGACCAGTTGCCTACAGCCTTTTTTGTTGCTAGTGATCCGATTGCTGTTGGGTGTTTACAGGCATTGAATGAACGGGGTATCGCGATTCCGAATCGGGTAAGTGTTGTGAGCATTAATAATATTAGTGTCGCAAAATATTTATCACCGCCTTTAACTACTTTTCATATCGATATGAAGGAAATATGCAAGAATTCTATTGAATTTCTTTTGGAGAGAGTTTTAGAGAAACGAAAAAATGTGAAAACATTGTATATTGGATCAGAATTGATCGTTCGGAAAAGTACAAATTAATAGCATGATGTCCAAAGGGCAATCCGCGACTAGGGATTAGTTGGGATTGCCCTTTATTTTATAGGCTTTCACTATTAATTTTAACGGAAAGTTTCGTTTGGATATTTTCGTAAAAAAATTTACTCATTTAAAGTAAAATATTTATTTACATAATTTCTTGACGGTGGTATATTGAATTTGCGAAGCGCTTTCAAATAAACTGTTTGTAATTTATTTGAAAGGATGATTTTTAGGTGAAGAGTTATAAAAAATATGCAAGTGTTTTTAGTGAGATAGCATTAAATAACGCAATACACCTTCAACTTTAATAACGACAATATTATTTATCTATTCAATGGCGGTGTTCCTGCAGTTCCTGGACCAACAGCAGGTGGAACGAAAGGGTAAGGAAATTTCTTTTTAGAAGGAGAGAATTATGTCAAAGGTTGAAAAAACATACACAACAAAAGCAAACTTCATGCTTCATGGGGGAGATTATAATCCTGATCAATGGTTAGATCGACCTGATATCCTAGCAGATGATATAGAGCTGATGAAGCTTTCACATACAAATACGTTTTCGGTTGGTATTTTTGCGTGGAGTGCTCTTGAGCCGGAAGAAGGGATTTATAACTTTGATTGGTTAGATCAAATTTTTGAAAACATTTATGGAATAGGAGGTCGAGTGATCTTAGCTACTCCTAGTGGGGCTCGACCAGCTTGGATGTCTCAAAAATATTCCGAAGTTTTACGTGTGAACGGAAGCAGGGTGAAACAGCTTCATGGAGGAAGACATAATCACTGTTTTACTTCTGAAGTTTACCGCGAGAAAACACAGCAGATGAATCGTCTACTAGCGGAAAGATATGGTAACCATCCAGGTTTATTAATGTGGCATATTTCTAATGAATATGGCGGAGAGTGCCATTGTAATAAATGCCAAAATGCTTTTAGAAACTGGCTGAAAGAAAAGTATAATCACGACCTGAAAGCATTAAATGATGCCTGGTGGGGGCCTTTCTGGAGTCATGCGTACAGTGATTGGTCACAAATTGAATCACCGTCACCTATTGGAGAAAATGCAGTACATGGCTTGAATTTAGATTGGCGTAGGTTCGTAACTGATCAAACAATTGATTTCTATAAAAATGAAATTGTGCCATTAAGAGAATTGACGCCAAAAATCCCAATTACAACAAACTTTATGGCAGATACATTTGATCTTATTCCTTTTCAGGCACTTGATTATAGCAAGTTTGCGAAACATTTGGATGTTATCAGCTGGGATGCTTACCCCGCTTGGCATAATGATTGGGAAAGCACGGCAGATTTAGCGATGAAAGTTGGCTTCATTAATGATTTATACAGAAGCTTAAAGCAACAACCATTTTTATTAATGGAATCAACCCCAAGCGGTGTAAACTGGCATGATATCAATAAAGCAAAAAGACCGGGCATGCATTTGCTCTCCTCCATGCAAATGATTTCACATGGCTCTGATAGTGTGTTGTATTTCCAATGGAGAAAATCACGAGGATCATCAGAAAAATTCCATGGTGCTGTTGTTGATCATGATAATAGTTCAGAAAACCGTGTGTTTAAAGAAGTTGCAAAGGTTGGGCAAACATTAGAGAAGCTGTCTGATTTAGTTGGAACAAATCGTCCAGCAGATGTTGCGATCCTTTATGATTGGGAAAATAATTGGGCGATCAATGATGCGCAAGGTTTCGGAATGAAAACAAAGCAGTATCCACAAACATTGCAGCAGCATTATCGTACGTTCTGGGAGAAGGATATCCCTGTGGATGTTATTACAAAGGAGCAGGAATTTTCTACTTATAAATTGTTGATTGTACCGATGCTCTATTTAGCAAGCGAAGAAACGATTTCACGTTTAAAAACTTTCGTGCAAAACGGTGGAACATTAGTGATGACCTATATCAGCGGTATTGTGAATGAACATGATCTAACATACCTAGGTGGGTGGCACAAGGATTTACAAGAGATCTTTGGCATGAAGCCAGTTGAAACCGATACTTTATATCCTAATGATCGAAACTATGTAACATATCGTAATCAATCATATGAGTTGAAGGATTATGCAACAGTTCTTGAGGTGAAATCCGCAACTATAGATGGAATTTATCAGGAGGATTTCTATGCAAATACGCCAGCTGTTACGAGTCACCACTTTGGTGAAGGGAAATCCCATTATATAGGCGGCCGCTTAGATGATCAATTCCATCATGATTTCTATCATGAGTTAATGGAGGAGCTTCAACTAAAACCAGCTTATACAGTAAAACACGGTAAAGGTGTATCTGTTCAAGTAAGACAAGCACCTGAAAGTGATTTCCTATTTGTGATGAACTTTACAGAGGAAAAGCAACCAATTAGCCTTGATTTCATGGTGAAAGATAAGGTAAGTGGAGAAGAAATCAAAGGTGACCTCATGCTTGACATTTATGAAGTAAGAATACTAGAAAAGTCGAAAAAGAACTAACAAATCTACGAAGGAAACGAGAATGACTTCATTAAATTGAGGCATTCTTTTCCTTCTTTATGCCTTGAATTCGTAACTGGAAATGATTTATTAAAGTAAAATTTTATATAGGTAATTAAAAAAGGCTTGTCGCATCTGCGACAAGCCTTTTGGATTATTGACTGATTACCTTTTTACGTTTGATAAAGTAGAAAATTACACCAGCAATTAATACAGCAAGACCTGCTATTAACAGGTTAAAGCTATTTGTCGCTGTAATAGGCAACGGGTTGTTGCTATTGTTATTATTAGATTTATTCGGATCAGTATGATCATCAGAGTGATTGTTAGGTGGTGTATCTGAGTCGTTCGTATCATCACCTTGATCAGGTGTTGACCCATCATTTGAATCATCATCAGGATTTGAGCGTTCTGATTCCATTACTGTATATACACTAAAATGATCGACCCATGCATAGACCTCAGCTAAATCCGAATCGTAGTAGCTTTCTTGCAGCTCCCACTCATTGGTTTCTTCATTTAAATAGAAGATCCCAGGATTTTTTGCTTCTGCAGAATCTATTGTAAAGCCAAGTGTTACTTCATCTTGGAATTCTGTAATAAGTTCATTGTTTTGTAAAATGTTAAAATCGTACATATTCGTAAGTGTGTCTGTATCAGAACCCAGGTTTTCGATACTAATGATAGCAGCACCTTCACCAAAGTTTGACGCAGGAATGTTTAAGTACAAATACTCATTAAATAATTCAATCGCCGCATTTTGGGCTTTTAAAAATGCGATTTGCTCTGCAGTTAAAGATACCTCAATTGTTGTAAGGTCTTGAGTTTCTGTCAAATCAATTGGGAATGTTCCATTAACAGGAACTCTTTTCACTTCATCTAATGGTACTGTAGCTGTTGCTTTATCCCCATCAATTGATATCGTTGGTATGACTGGATCTATTACTTCAGTGATACGACCTTCAAGCTCGGATGTTACTGTCCCGATATTTTCTAAGTGACTAGTAAAGACATCATAGTCAACTAGGAACAATTCTTTCATACGTCCTTCATCTTTTGCTTTTTTCATAGCATCATACCCGTCACCGCCATCCGCCATATAAGCATTGGTTGCAACCGTATATGTTTTATCAGCTTGGATTGGCTCAAAGCCATTTTCAGTTTCAACATAGACGTCAATGATTCTTTCACCAACAGGTAGGCTGCGATTGAAGGAATATTTCAAACCAGAAACTTGAGGGAAGCGCCCGGCACCTTCTTCCACCTGACTAACACCATTTTCAAGTGATGCTATAATTTCATTGCCAGTTAAGTCGAGAGTAACAAGAGTATTTCCGAACGGCATTGTTGTTAAAACATCGCCTAAAGATATATCGCCTTTATCAATGGAGGCGCGAATTCCACCACCGTTTTGAATGGCGATTGTCGTACTTTTAATAAACTCCTGCGCTTTTGCAAGCATACCATCAGTAACCAGGTTACCAAGATTTGTTTCACGAGTTCGAACACTGTCTCGTTCTCCATCAAGGAATACATCTGATTTGCCTACAATTTGTTGCTTTAGCTCATCAATTGGACCTGATAAACTTGTTAACAATTCAGCTGCTTCTTGATCATCCTCAATAACATATTGGCCATGTTCATCTTGCTCATTTAAGTCAATCAGGTTGTCACTCCATGATGCTAAAACACCCTCATCATCAAATGAAAGATCTAATCGACCAAGGTAGTTGCTATACTCATTTGCTTGGACAACTAGAGTAGGTTCACTATCCTCATTAAATACTTCAGCTTCATCTAATTTAGTGTGAGAATGTCCTCCTACAATGACATCAATGCCATCAACTGATTCAGCAAGAACCCTATCATAGGTGTACCCCAGGTGTGTAAGTGCCACGATTTTATTGACTCCAGCTTTTTCAAGCATGTCTACAGTTTCTTCTGCACTTTCAAGATAATCTTCAAATACAATGTTTTTTCCAGGGTTAGCGAGTATGGCTGTTTCTTCGGTTGTTAAACCAAATACACCTACTTTTTCTCCGCCAACTTCTAATATTGTCGCAGGATAGATATTTCCACCTTGTCCCGGTTGTCCAATTTCATTTTTGAACAGGCTATTTAACGCGGCTTCTTTACTGTAGTCAATATTTGAACTTAAGATCGGGAAGCTAGCTTTTTTTATAAATTCCGCAAAAGTGGCAGGTCCTTTATCAAATTCATGGTTACCTGGAACCATTGCATCATACCCGATCATATTCATAAACTGAAGATCTGCAAGACCCTCATACTGATTAAAGAAAAGAGTACCGGAAAACACATCGCCAGCATCAAGTAAAATAGAGTTATCAACTTGTGAACGAATATCTTTGATTGCGGTAACCCTGCGAGCGATATTTTCTAAATGTGCATGTGTGTCGTTTGTATGCATTAATGTCATATTAAAGTTAGTTAAATCAGTTGAATTTAAATCAATTGAATATTTGGCATATCCATCCTCTAAGATACTTATAAAACGAATATCCTCTGTTTGTTCCGCATACTTTTCTGCTCCAGGAGCTGATTTAAAGACTGTTTTCACATTTCCGTTAATTGGAGCAAATGACCAGTTTTGATCTGCGGAAGGGTTAATGGTTCCATTATCACGAATATAATTAACTAGAACTTGTCTGTTTTCGTCTGGCGATTCAATAACGATGTTATCGCCGCCAGGATTTGCAATTGGTGTAAATGTTGCACGATAGTTATTCGTTGCTACGATGAATTCCTGTTCGAGATTAATAGGTTTTCCATTATATTGAAGGTTTACAATTCGCTCTGAATCATTAATCTTTTGATCTCCTGTATTATTATAACGTTGGGGCTTTGTCACATCGATCTGATATGTCACTCCATCGATAATATCGAAGTTATAACCAGGGAATTCAGTATGTGGTTTTACTAATTCCTGTTCTTCGACTTTTGCAGGATCAATTTGATTAAATTGTCCAGCCGTCCATTCTAACCACTCTTTTATTTCAGCGCCTGTTAATTTTAAGGCCATGACTGTATTGGAATACTTATAAAGAGATGAAGAATCCTTGATAGCAATATTACCAGCTGGTATTTCGGTAAAATCTGATGCCCCATCACGTCCTGATTTAAATGGTGCAGCAGCAGATAAAACTGGCAGGCCTTCGTAATCTGTTCCTTTAATGGCTTTTTCTATATAATCCTTTTGTGCATCTGATACAATTTGGACTGAAGGATCATCCTTTACTTGTGAAAAATAACTATAAATATCAGCAGATGTTTTGCCAACAGGTCCAGTTACATATTCAATTGTATCCTGGTGATCCTTGTTAATAGATTGAAGTACTTCTTGATCTGTTTCTGTCAATGATGCCTTGTTTGCACTATCATAGATTGCACGATTAGAAGATTGGGAGTCTTGTACAATCCATTTACCATTGTCATCTTGTTCTAGTGTTAAATCGATGATCCCTAAATGACTCCCCCAGAATCCTGGCTGTACTGCAGCAACTCCGTTAATGGTTCCTTTTTTATTATCGACACCGGTAATTCCTTCATAGTTAGACCCTGGGAAGGTTGTATGCGTATGACCAAAAAGAATAGCATCAATGCCCTCAACCTCGCTGAGTTGGTATACTTGGTTTTCATCCATCTCTTGGTAATTTGTTGATCCCAAACCAGTGTGCGCAAGTGCAACGATAATATCTGCGCCATCTTTTTTCAATTGAGGAATAAACTTTTCAGCGGACTGCTTGATATCATGTGTGACTATTTTTTTATCTAAATGAGCTTTGTCCCATTGGGTGATTTGAGGAGTAACAAAGCCGATAACACCAACTTTGATGGTGTGTTCTTGCCCATTTTCATCTTTCACAACTTTCTCAATAATTTCATAGGGATCAAAATAGTTTACATCATCAGATGGGTCATTGTTCCCGTCCCATTTATAAACATTTGCATTAACATAAGGGAAATCGGCTGTATTTACGCTCTTCTTTAAGAATTCTAAACCATAGTTAAACTCATGGTTTCCATAGGTTGCAAGATCATAATCTAATAAATTCATAGCATGATAAATTGCGTGGGTTTCATTAGCACCCCATTGTTTTACCTTTGCAATGTAATCACCAAAAGGATTACCTTGAAGTACATCTCCATTATCAAACAGTAAGCTGTTGTCTGCTTCTGTTCGGGCTTGCTTAATTAGAGAAGCTGTTTTTGCAAATCCTAGGGTGTTGTCTTCCTTTAGAGAATAATAGTCATAATTGACCATATTCGCATGAAGGTCGGTTGTTTCCATAATACGAAGGTGAACTGAAGCTGGTGTAGGGGTCTCTGCTGCGGACACAGGAAGAATAGCGTTCACAAAAGATGGAGCTAGTATTGCTAAGCTTAAAGACAATGCGACAGAACTTCTGAGAAACGTCTTACTAAGTTTTTCTCGAAACTTTCTCCTCACAATCATTTCCGCCTTTCAATATGAAAATTTTACACACAACTACATAATACTTGAAAAAATATGTAAAAAACATTAACGTTTTGTAAAATAATGCTATCATTTGTAAATTATTGAGTGAAATATGAGTAGTTATTCTTACATGGAATTCATAAAAATGTACCTAAATGAAAAAACATAGTCTGAATGTGCTATGATGAAAGAAAAATCTAGGTGAAGAGGATAACGAGATGAATCGATCAGGACAAATTATTCTGGTGTTAATATCGGTTTTGTTTACAGCCTATCAAACAGTAATGAAGCAAGAACCATTTCTTACGGTGGATTTTTTCATTTTTACTCTTATTGCATTTTTTGTCGGAAGGCAGTACGATCTTGCACGATTCTATGCGAAAAAAGCAAAGTTAAAAGATGAAAGTTACAAAAAGTTAGTGGATTCTTTTCCGGAATTAATTGTTATTCATGAAAAATATAAAATTTGTTATTTGAATGATGCAGCTTTAAAGATGATAGGAGCTAAAAACAAAGAAGAGTTGATTGGTCGTTCCATACTAGACTTTATTGTTCCAAAGTACAAAGGACGTGTGGAAGAAAGAATCAAAATGGCAAAAAAAGAAAACTCTCCATTAAGCAACATACAGTATGAATTAATACGAATAGACGGTACAACATTTTTCTTTGAAGGGTCCTCTATGAACATCTCGTTCGGGAAAAATGATGCCACCCTGACAATAGGTAAGGATATTACAGAAAAAAAGGAACAAACAGAAAAACTTCTACTGAAATCTGAAAAATTAGCATTGTTAGGACAAATGGCGGCTGGAATTGCCCATGAAATCCGAAATCCTCTTACATCAATAAAGGGCTTTGTTCAACTGTTTAAATCAAATCATCTACAAGAAGAATATTATAATATTGTGTTATCAGAACTTGATCGAATAAATGCAATTGTTGGGGAATTTCTTGTTCTTTCTAAACCAAGTGCCTCTATTTACGTTGAAAAGGATCTTAACGAATTGATGAAAGATGTCATGACTTTAATGAATTCTCAGTTGATGTTAAATAATGTGCAGATTTTCTCGGAGTTGGATTCAAACATTTCAAAGATCTGTTGTGAAGAAGCACAGTTAAAGCAAGTGTTTTTAAATCTGTTTAAAAATGCAATTGAAGCTATGCCGAATGGTGGAAATATATATCTGAAGGCAAAAGAGTCTGACGAGGGGAGGATCCTAATTAAAGTGATTGATGAAGGTGTAGGAATTCCACCTGAGCGAATCCCTACCCTAGGAGAGCCATTTTACACAACAAAGGAAAAAGGAACCGGGTTAGGACTTATGACTTGTTATAAAATCATTGAATCACATAAAGGACAATTATCAATACATAGTGAAGTAAATAAGGGAACAACAATTGAAATTGTTTTACCTACAATGACACAACCACTATTAAAAAGGGAATTTGTTTAAAAACTAACGCATAGAGCATCCTCTATGCGTTAGTTTTTTTATATTATTTCTGAATTTCTTTCAGTTTTTTTACCAATTCATGAAAGAGCTCTTCATTGCGGTCATCTAGTGCCTTGTTAATTTGACTTTTTAATAAGGCAATTTCAACGACAAGGTCAGTGGCTTTTGCATCTTTTTCAGATTGCTCATATTGTTTGATAGAATGAATGCGATGTGTTTCAACAAGCTGTGTATAACGATGGTCAGAATGTTTTCCGAAATAGTGAAGAATGATGTATATCTTTTCAGCAGGGTTGTTTATTAATGATCCAAAAGCTCTTGAAACATCTTCAGTTTTGAGACCGTTGGTGTAAAAGTGAAAGCCGGGTTCATCAGAACTGACACTGGAGATAATAATGGTGCGTTCTTTAGGGTGTACTGAATCAGTAAAAGATAGGTTCTTGAGGATGTGATGGTTCTTTTGAATATATTCAATAAGTCTTCGTGCTTCCTTGTTTTTTAATTGATGATGGTCTAAAAACCATTTAAGAAATTCACCTTTTTTAGTGGTTGATATCCAATTCATTATAGCCCACCTTACTATCAATCTTTTTATCTATCATAACACACAGTTGTTTACGTATGTATTGATCTGTTTTGATGTGGTGCGAACAATGTTAGAATGATGGTGGTTGCTGCAAAGGAGAGAAGAAATGACAGAAAAATATGACCGTTTACTTGATATTGATACGGGTGACGAGCAAAAGGGTTTTCATAAATCTTTTCATTATCACCGGTACGAACCAACACCTTATAAGGGCTTAGAACAATTATTTCATCACTATAAGTTGACGGAAAGTGATCGTTTAGTTGATTTTGGATGTGGTAAGGGAAGGTTGCCTTTATTTGTGCATTACTTATTTCGCACATCAGTTGCAGGAGTTGAAATGGATAGAAGATTTTATGATGCAGCTGTAAAGAACCGTGCCCGCTATATTTCAAAAACGAAGAGAAATGGGAATAAGGTTATTTTTCACCATTGTTTGGCTGAGGAATATCCAATTAACTCAGCTGATAATCGATTTTATTTTTTTAACCCGTTTTCGGTTCAAATTTTTATGAAAGTGATCAATAACATCTTACTTTCAGTCGAAAAAACGGAACGAAATATTGAATTAATTTTATATTATGCAGCAGAAGATTACCTCTATTTTTTGGAAAACCAAACCCCATTCATGTTAAAAGAAGAGGTTAAAATAGATGGATTATATGAGCATAATTCTAATGAAAGGTTTTTAATATATCAATTATAAGGCTAAAGCGGCACTTTATGAATGAACGAAAATAGATAGAGGTACATGTTTTTATCCTTAATATCAAATACTAAAAAAACTTTTAGTATTTGAGAGGGTGTTTCCTATGCCTGAGTTACCTGAGATGGAAAATTACAGGCGGATTTTTGAAAATAAGCTTGTAGGAAAAACGATTCAGCTTGTAGAAGTGACGAGAGAGAAGTCAATAAATAAACAAATTCCTGTTTTTATCGATGAAGTAAAAGGTCGAAGGCTAGTTGCTGTAGAGCGCCGTGCAAAGCATTTGGTTTTCAAGCTGGATTCGGGTGGGAATTTATTGTTGCATCTTATGCTCGGAGGGCTGATGTACATTGGAAATGAACATGACAGCCCTGATAGAACAAAGCAGGTTACTCTTACTTTTGAAGACTGCCAGTTGTTTTTTATAGGATTACGTTTAGGATATCTACATCTTCTTACTGACCATGAGGTTAAGCAGGAGCTACTGGATTTGGGGCCTGAGCCTTTGGGTTCAGAATTTCAGTTGCAACCGTTTGATGAACAGCTTAAAAAGAAAAGAGGAGCACTGAAAACCACACTTGTTAATCAAAAATTCATTGCTGGGATTGGGAATTTATATTCAGATGAAATTTGTTTTGAGGCGAGGTTGTTACCAACAAGAAAAGGTAATGAACTATCTTCTCAGGAACGAGCTTCATTATTTCATGCGATTCAAACGATATTAAATAGAGGGATAAAATATGGCGGATATATTGAAATGCCTGTATGTAAAGAAGATGAACTAACTGGAAAGTATAATGATCATCGTCTTATATATAACCGGGAAGGTGAACCATGTCCTAGATGCAAGTCTACAATAGTAAAGGATGAGATCTCCTCTAAAAAATCTTTTTTCTGTTCTCAGTGTCAAACATAACCTATTAGATGTTGAGGGTCTCCCTTTGAAGGGTACTATCTGATTTAGGAACCTATTCGGGCTGTTGAAAATATCCTATATCAAGGGGGGAGTCCTATGGAAGAAAAAGAGTACCGATTTGCCACAAAGGCGATTCATGCAGGCTATGACCCAAATGAGCATCAAAATAGCTTGACCCCGCCAATTTATCAAACATCTACATTTGCCTTTCCTACAGTAGAAAATGGGGCAAATAGATTTGCTGGAATGGAAGAGGGGTATATTTATTCCAGATTAGCTAATCCGACGGTGACAGTGTTAGAAGAACGAATGGCTCAGTTGGAAGGCGGAGAAGCTGCCCTTGCGTTTGCTTCAGGGATGGCAGCTGTCTCAGCAGTTCTCATTGGAATAACGAAAGCGAATGATCATATTCTTTGTTCGAAGGGAGTTTATGGCTGTACATTCGGTTTATTAGAGTTGTTGAAAGAAAAGTATCACATAGACTACACATTTTCAGATTTGTCCTCAGAGGAAGAAATTACTTCAAACATAAAAGAAACTACAACTTGTATTTATATCGAAACCCCGATAAATCCTACGATGAGTTTGATTGATCTAGATAAGGTTGTCACAATTGCAAAGGAAAGAAACATTAAGGTTGTCGTAGATAATACCTTTTGTACTCCATATTTACAAACACCGATTATGATCGGCTGTGATCTTGTTATTCATAGTGGTACAAAATATATTGGAGGTCACGGGGATGTGATTGCGGGAATTGTAGTAGGAGACAAAAATACAATTCATACTTTAAAAAAGACGACTCAAAAGGATATAGGCGGAGTTATCTCCCCATTTGATGCATGGTTACTGCTTAGAGGACTTAAGACTTTAGCAGTTCGTATGGATCGACATTGTGAAAATGCAGAGAAAATTGCCATGAAGCTAAAGGCACATCCAAAAATTAAAGAAATTTATTATCCTAAAGATCCTAATAACTCTCAATATCATATTTTTAAAAAACAGATGAAACATGGTGGAGGATTACTGTCTTTTGAAGTAAATGGAACATTTGATGATGCTGTTAAATTTGTAAATCATTTAAGGCTCGTACCAATTGCAGTTAGCTTAGGTGATGCCGAAACGTTAATTCAGCATCCTGCTTCAATGACACATGCTGTTGTGCCTGCGCAAATAAGGAAGGAAATGGGGGTTTCCGACACCTTGCTTCGTCTCTCAGTAGGTCTTGAAGCCTGGGAGGATATATGGCAAGACATTGAATCTGCTTTAAATATTATATAGCTAGTAGCAAAAGGCTGCTAGTTTTTCATGTGATCATAAACAAGTTGGTAGGACAGTGTTTTCTTGAGTGATCACGCATAGAGGATCTGCCCTAATAAATTAGCTGCATGACTTTAGAAGTAATTGTGTTTCCAGTATAAGTCTGTCTAATTCCTCGCTGTACTTAATTGTTTCGGGATTGCTCAGCCCTTTAGTTTGGGCAGTTGCGATCATTAATTTTCTGACAATATCTATTTTTTGACCTAAATCCTCGTTTATATTATTCATCATTTTTCAAAGCTCCCATACTTAACAGATCGTATATACCTATTATTATTGATTTTTTCCCATTTTGGAATGCCTTCGACAATCAATCTATCGAATAGACAAAATTTTTATTGTTTTAGACAATTTTTTTTACCGCTCCCTTTACTGTAGCTAGTAAAATAAACCTTTTCGGAAATAAAACTTTTGGCTCTTTTATACTAAAAAAACCATTTTTGTCCATAATAAATGATATATCGATGGAGTAGGTTTGATATCAATTAGCACACCTCTTTCTTCAGCCCAAAGATTTTTTGGGCAGAAGGTCAGGTCTATCGTTTCTGAAAGTGCTGCAAAAATTGTCTTAATAAAAAACGGGTTTAAGGTGTGTAGCAAATGAGAGCGCTTATGTTTCTTATAATATTTGTTCTACTAAGTCTATTGATTGCTCAGATTGATGCGTATCTTTTTGAAAGTAATTTATTTAACCAATTAAAAACACTTTTATCAATTGACAATGGGTCAAATAAGTGGATGATTTACACATTTCTATTAATAGGACTTCTTTATTCTGTAGGGAATAGTATGAAAGAAAAACTACAAAAATTAAAAAACATAGGAAGTAAGTAGAATAATGAAGCAGCAGGTAGAGAAAATTTCACTTTGGCAGCTCTATATTCTTATTATTTGTTTTCAAATCGGAAGTGCAGCACTAGTTGGAATTGGAAATGAAGCCAAGCAGGATGCTTGGATTGCCGTTATTATTGGAACTTTATTTGGAATTGCCATTATGCTTTATTATTTATTTCTCCTTTCAAAGGTACCAGGAAAAAATCTATTTGAGCTGTTTGTCTTTTGTTTTGGAAAGTGGGTAGGGAAGTTTCTGACCCTTTTATATGTCATCTATTTCTTTTATATTTCAGCAAGGGTACTGCGGGATTTTTGTGAGCTTTTGGTTTCCACCATCTTTGAGGTGACTCCATTGGAGGTCATCTCAATAACGATGATGCTTGTGATTGTCTACATTTTTCAGCATGGGTTAGAGGTGCTAGGAAGAACAAGCGAGGTTTTCTTTCCGTATGTTGTAGCGTTTATTGTCATGACAGGCTTAGGGATATGGTTTTCAGGTGAGTTTGAAATGAGTAATATACAACCAATATTGGGTGATGGTTTTAAACCTGTTTTAAAGGCCCTTTTTCCAACAATGATAACATTTCCTTTTGGCGAGGCTATCACCTTTATGGTGATTTCTGCCTATATTGGAACAAAGAAAAATATAAAAAAAGTGAGCGCGGTTGGTGTCCTTACCAGTGGAATCTTGCTTACATATGGAGCTGTCATCCAAATAGCTACTTTAGGTGTGGATGTAAAGGATCGTGCAAATTTCCCATTATTAAGTGCATCACGTGAAATTTCACTATTAAATTTTATCGAACGTGTAGATTTAATTATCGTGTTCTTTGTAATGTTTGGAATCATTGTAAAGGTAGGAATCTTTTTTTATGGAGGATTAAAGGGGCTTGAGTTAATAACAAATAAGCCTTATCGAAGTATGACATTACCTATGGGATCACTTATCGCCTTCTTCACAGTTGTGATAAGTCACAATTTTGTTGAACATATAGAGGAGGGGTTAGTGTTTGTTCCATTCTATTTACATATCCCTTTTCAATTTGGCATTCCTTTGCTTCTATTGCCCTTTATTTTATGGAAAACAAGGAAAAAACAAAAAAAGGAGTCTAGCTCATGAGTAGTTTTTCATCTTTGTTTACTAGAAGAAAAAACAAAAATAGAGGAAGAATCTCTCAAAAGGAGATTTATGATAAAGAAGGTATACCAAAGCATTTTGACTTAAATTTAGAGAAAAATTTAAAAAGTATGCAGGAGCTTTTTAATCAAACATCTGATTATGAAGAAATTGAGATTAAAATTGGGGATCTAAAGGGCTGTGTTTGTTACTTAGGTACGACCTTGAATAAAAGTGAGCTAAATACGCATGTATTAGAACCATTAAGAGCAGCATTTAAGCAACCGAAGACAGAATCACATAAAGATATCGATTATGTTAGGGAGGCTTTTTTCCCGGCGGTTTCTTATAAATATGGGGAAACACTTCATCAGCTTGTTTGGCAAATGCTAAACGGTTATGCCATAATCATGCTCGATCAGCATAACAGGGCTTTGGCGTTAAACATTGGCGGAACGGATAAACGGTCAATAGAGGAGCCAAGTACACAAACGATTATTCGTGGTCCGAAGGAGGGGTTTGTAGAGGATATCAACACGAATATAGGTCTTATTAGGAAAAAAATAAAAAATCCACGGCTAGTTTTTGAAGAATTTAATGTTGGAATTGATTCAAATACGCAGCTGAAGATTGGATATATGAAAGGGATTGTTAATGAGGACATACTTAGTGAAGTGAGGCAAAGAATAAGTAAAATTAATGCCTCAGGTATTCTGGATACTGGAAATGTAGAAGAGTTTATTTCAGATGAAACTTTTACTTTTTTTCCGTTAGTTTTTAATAGTGAGCGGCCTGATAGCATAAGCGGAAATATATTAGAGGGGAAAATAGCGATTCTCCTTGATGGATCACCGTTTGTGTTGATTGTCCCATCCGTTTTTACAGATTTCTTTCAGTCGACAGAGGACTATTATCAACCTTTCTTTATGACAAGCTTTATAAGGATTATACGATATATGTCATTTATGATCACACTAACGTTCCCTTCTTTATATGTAGCGATTACTACTTATCATCATGAGTTAATGCCAACTCCTCTTTTGATTAATTTGCAAAGTCAGAGAGAAGGGGTACCGTTTCCTGCAGTAATTGAAATTTTAATGATGGAGCTTACGTTTGAGGTATTAAGGGAAGCGGGAGTTAGAATGCCGCGTGCTGTCGGTCAAACATTATCTATTGTTGGCGCTCTTGTTATCGGACAAGCAGCAGTTGAGGCGGGCTTGGTTTCAAACGTTTTAGTTGTGGTTGTTGCATTTTCAGCAATTGCAAGCTTCGTATCCCCTATTTATAATTTTTCGATTGCTGCAAGGTTGATACGGTTTATTCTCATCATTATGGCGGCATCATTAGGGCTTTACGGAATTCTCCTTTTACTCATCATTATGGTTATTCACCTGGTAAGTTTACGGTCATTTGGAATCCCATATTTGACTCCAGTTGCTCCGTTTAAGATGAAAGACCAATCGGACATCTTTATTCGAGTTCCAATTTGGGGTGATCGTTACCGTCCAACATATTTAATGACAAAAGCACCAGTAAAGACAAAAAAATCACCCCCGCCTTCTGCTCCTAAACAAGACTCTGGAGGGAAAAAGGAAAATGAATAAAAAAATCCTGTATGCAGTTTTTTGCCTCCTTTTTTTTATGACTGGGTGCTGGGATCGTGAAGAGCTTGATGATATCTCGGTTGTAACAGGAATGGCAGTCGACCCTGGAGAAGAAAAGAAGTATCGTATGACAGTAGAGGCTATTAATTCAGCCGAATTTGGCAGACAAAGTGCGCAAGGTGATGCGCCTGTTCTTACTTATACATTAGAAGGGGATTCTCTTTCAGAACTATCACATAAAATGAATGTTGGGCTTACCCGTAAACTGGTCTTTTCCCATACAAGGGTTCTCTATATTAGTGAAGAGGTCGCAAAAGGCGGGGTTTTTGGGTTTTTAGATTTTCTTGAACGAAGTGGACAATTTCGAAATGATTTTAGTATTGTGATCACAAGCGGTTATCCTGCATCAGAATTTACAAAAATCACCTATCCAGTTGAGAAAAGTCCCTCTTTGAAGCTAAGTACTCAAATTAATGCTCTAACTGAAGAATGGGGAGGAAACCCTGATGTTCAATTATATGATTTTATTACATCCATCATTTCAAAAGGAATTAATCCTGTTGCAGGAATGATCTCAATGAGAGGAGATCCAGAAAAGGGACAAACTGTGGAAAATAATAAAGACCTTTCTCCGGATGCATTGGTATATGCTGATGGGATGGCTGTTTTTAAAAATGATAAAATGGTTGGAAGACTATCTTTAGAAGAAACCAGAGGATACCTTTGGACTAAGGATTTGAGACATACAAGTCTGAGTATTAAATGTAATTCAGAAACAGCTGATTCAAGTGAAGAGGAATTTTTTTTAGATGCTCGAATCATTAGATCAAAGGTTAAATTAGGAGCTAAATATCAAAATGACCGACCAAAAATCAATGTAAAAATTAATGGTGAAGCAAAGATCCAGGGGACACAATGTCCAAATGATTTGACCAAAATTAATGTCTTTGCCGAGCATGAAAAGCTTATTGAAAAATTCATAAAAGATGAAATTACCCAACTCATTATAAAGGTTCAGAAGGAATACGGAGTAGACATCTTTGGATTTGGGGAGTCTCTCAATAGGCAGGATCATAAAAAATATAAAGAAGTTGAAAACAAATGGGATAAAGAATTTGCAAAAGCTGAACTGGACGTTAAGGTAGATATCCAGTTATTGAGAGCCGGAATAAAAAATAAGAGCTTTAATGCAGACATAGAAGAAAGAAATCAAGAATAAAAAGCCAATTCACTCACGCTGATGTGAATTGGCTTTTTTATATGATACGATCTTTCTTAAACATGAGAGTAAGGATTTCCGTTTGCTATAATAAACTAAGATTATGCTTTTGAAGGTTTAGAGGTGAGGTTTTGGGAAAACGGAAATTTAAACTTAGCACAATTATAATTATGTTTGTTTGTTTAGTTGTTCTTCTATCATTACTTATAACAGACCTTTTAGTAAGCCGTACAGTTACAGAGACGATTCGCAACAATCAGGAGGAAAAGGCAAAGATTGTGTCAAGAACTGTTGCGAAATCAATTATTGTCATAAATGCTTTAGAGGACGAAAATGCGAAATTAAATGATATACAAGATTACACAATGGATATTCAGAAAGCTGCAGATGTAATGTTTGTTGTTGTAATGGATATGAAAGGAATAAGGAAATCTCACCCTGACCCTAAATTAATTGGGAAAAGATTTAAGGGTGGAGATGAAGCAACTGTTTTGAACGGCAAGGAGCATGTATCGATTTCTGAGGGGACATTGGGGAAATCACTTCGGGCTTTTACTCCAGTTTTTCGTTCAGACGGTGAACAAATTGGAGCGGTTGCTGTTGGAATTTCACTTAATAGCGTGGAAGAGGCCTTAGATAAAGGGCATCGAACAATTATTATTGGAACAATCATCGGTATTTTAGCTGGTACTCTCGGAGCCATTATCCTAGCTAAATATATAAAAAGGATTTTGTTTGGCCTCGAGCCATTCGCAATCGCAAAAATACATCAAGAAAGAAATACGATGCTGCAATCTGTTCGTGAAGGAGTATTGGCAGTAGATAATCAAGGTGTGATTACTCTCATAAATAAATCAGCTCAGGAAATATTTAAACATACTGGCTTACCGAAAGACCCTGTTGGGATGAAAATATCCGAGTATCTGCCTATCTCGAGCTTAGATCGTGTATTGAAAACAGGAAAAGCTGAGCGTGATGTAGAGTTAAATATCAATGGGGTTTCCATCCTTGTTAATAGGGCACCGCTTATCGTAAATGAGCAAATTGTTGGAGCCATTTCTACATTCAGAGATAAAACAGAAGTAAATCAATTAGCTGAGCAGCTGACTGGTGTGAAAATGTATGCAGATGCATTACGAGCACAATCACATGAGTTCATGAATCGACTGCATGTTATTTTAGGGATGGTTAAAATGAATAATCATGAAGAGTTGGAACAATTTATTACACAACTTGTTGACCATCATCATTATGAAGCCCAACAGGTGCTAAAAAATATAAAGGACCCCGCCTTTGCAGGATTCTTAATGGGGAAACTGAGCTTTGCCAGGGAAAATAAAGTAGATATGAAGATTGAAAGTGATACAATCATTCCCGAACCACTAGACTCAAAGACAACTCATGAATTAATTACGATTTTAGGAAATTTAATTGACAATGCCATTGAGGCTATGAGTGATCTTGATGAGAAGAAAGTAAATGTGTTATTAAATTATGAAGAAGATACTCTGCAAATAAGAGTTCGAGATTATGGGATAGGGGTTAACTTACA
The DNA here is from genome assembly GCF_058315175.1 of Metabacillus sp. RB-C-LZQ-3-1. Taxonomy (NCBI): domain Bacteria; kingdom Bacillati; phylum Bacillota; class Bacilli; order Caryophanales; family Bacillaceae; genus Metabacillus; species Metabacillus sp. RB-C-LZQ-3-1. The sequence goes on from NZ_JBZFLI010000010.1 coordinate 85,411, forward strand.
ACAGTTTCCTACATTATTTGAAAAAGGATTTTCCACAAAAGGTGAAAACAGAGGATATGGACTTTATCTTGTGAAAAATAGTATTGAGCAGTTAGGTGGATCTTTACAAATAAATGTAAGAATAGAAAAGGGAACAGAGTTCATCATTTATATTCCATATAAACAAAAGGAGAATAAATCATGATCAAAGTGTTAATTGTAGACGATGATCCAATGGTTGCAGAATTTAATAAGCGGTATTTACATGAAATGGAGGGGTTCACTTTGGTGGACGTGGTTCATTCTGTAAAAGATGCGCTAAACTGCATCCAACATCACAAAGTCGACCTTCTTCTATTAGATATATATATGCCTAATGAAACAGGTTTATCTTTGCTAAGACAAATAAGAGAAAAAGAGCAGAATATAGATGCCATTTTAATTACGGCTGCCTCTGGTGTAGACCAAATACAAGAGGCGCTTAGGTATGGTGCCATTGATTATCTGATTAAGCCATTTGAATTCGAACGCTTTCAGCAAGCATTGCTTAAATACAAAGAGACGTATGATTATTTAAATAAGCGCGAGAAGATTAATCAACAAGATTTAGATCAACTTTTATTACTTAAAGAAGAAAAGAGCAGACAGGAAAAGATGGTCAAGCCATTACCAAAGGGATTGTCTAAAAAAACACTTAAAACAGTAGTTGAAGCTGTAAAAGCTCAAGGCAAAAAACCTTTCTCAACTGAAGATATAGCAGATGTAACGGAAATATCAAGAGTCTCTGTGAGAAAATATTTGAAGTTTCTAAGTGATATATATGTGATTGATGAGACATTAACATATGGAATTGGAAGACCATTGCATTCTTATTTATTAAACTCAAAAAAACAAAATATACTTAAAGACTATATAGATTAAAGCAGCCAACCTAGGTTGCTTTTTTTAATTTCATAAATATTAATAGTTTCTAAAGATATGAAATATCTGAATATTCAAGTAAACTAAAGTGGATATTTGAAAGCGGTTACCATAAAGCTTGATAGCCTAGTCATTTTAATAAAAAGGTCTTTTGTAAAATATTTTTGTTTTATAAAGGTTTTTGTACAAAACTATATAGGTTGATTGGAGCGAAAGGTGCGAGACTCCTGTTAGAAATGCGGAAGCGCCTTGATCAGCTCAGAATAGAAGGCGTTCTTTGCCTTCAATTCTAAATTGGCTTATGACCTCGAGGCAGTCCAAATCGCGACGTCCTGTCGCATTGACTGCACTTGCACGTCCTGTGCTTCGGGGCTAGGCGCTGGAGCAAGACAGTGGGAGCTGTGGGACAGGTGAGACCCCACAGGCGCAAGCGCCGAGGAGGCTCACCGCCCACCCCACGGAAAGCGAGCAACCTGGAGCGGAAATCAACCTAGCAACACTTATTACAAAGCAACAAATTTTGCTAAAACAGCCTGGAAAGTAAAAGGAGGAGAGGGAATGGAATCAACAGCAAAAAACATTCAGTTTGATACGAAGGATCAAGTTAAACAAATTCCTGCAAAATCACAATTGAAAATTTTTAATACACCAGTTTTATGGTTTGCTATATTTGGAATCATTACGCTAGTAAGCATGTATACAGGAAATCTGCCAGGAGGTATGATTGGAAGCTTACTTGTCATGATTGTTTTAGGAGAAGCATTTGGATGGTTGGGTGATCGTACTCCGATTGTTAAAACATTTCTTGGCGGAGGGGCAATTGTTGCTATTTTTGGTTCTGCATATATGGTTTACAGTGGAATCCTTCCTGAAGACATTACAACATCTATAACTGATTTTATGACAACAGGAGGATTTTTAGATTTTTATATTGCAGCATTAATTACAGGTAGTATTTTAGGAATGAATGCAAAAATATTAGTGAAGGTAGGATTACGTTATTTTATTCCTATTTTTGGTGCTGTTATCGGTGCAATTATGATTGCCGGGATTTTTGGCAGTTTAGTAGGTTTCTCTCTTCAAGATGCCATTTTAGTCATTACAATGCCTATTATGGGCGGAGGAATGGGAGCTGGAGCTGTCCCGATGAGCCAAATTTATTCTGAAATGTTAGGGAATGAACCGAGTTATTATATTTCTATGCTTGTCCCTGCTTTAGCTTTAGGAAATGTTTTTGCCATTGTATTAGCAAGTGTACTTGATATGGTCGGTAAAAAGTTCCCATCCTTAACAGGGAATGGCCAATTGATACAAGGGTTTAAGTATGAAAAAAGTGAGCAAAAATATGATATTGGAAAAATGGGTGTTGGATTATTAGCTGCATTAACCTTCTTTACTATTGGCAATTTGCTAGGTGACTTTTTGCCGTTACATCCTTATGCCATCATGATTATCATGGTTGCTATTGCAAAAATAGCCAATGTCATCCCTCAGGTTGTTCTTGAGGGGGCTAGTCAATGGTATCAATTTGTAGCCAGCAACTGGACATTTGCTCTACTATTTGGGATTGGAGTTGCTTATACAGATTTAAACACTGTCCTTCAAGCATTATCATTCCAGTATATTTTAACCGTTTTTGGTGTAGTGTTAGGAGCAATTATCGGAGCGGGGCTGCTAGGGAAGCTAGTAGGATTCTATCCAATCGAGTCAGCTATTACAGCAGGTTTATGTATGGCAAACATGGGTGGAACAGGAGATGTTGCTGTACTCTCTGCATCAAAAAGGATGGAGCTAATGCCATTTGCGCAAATTTCTTCAAGATTAGGAGGAGCATTGATCTTATTACTATCAGGATTAATTATTCCGTTACTTATATAAATAACACTAATAGCATCAGGTGGTCTAAGCGCCCGGTTTTTTTTTATGTAAAGGTAAGAAAGTATAAAATTTGTACTTAGTTTTAGTAGTAGCTCCGAAGCACAGGACGTGCAAGTGCAGTTACTGTGACAGGACATCGCGTTTGTAACTGCCTCGAGGTCTAGCCAATTTGGAATTGAAAGAACGCCTTCTATTCCAATTCTTCTTAATTGCCCAAGGCTAATCAAGGCGCTTGCGCTTTTCTTATTTTATTGTAACAATCGTTTATATTTACTATGATAGTATCGAATAAAGGAAAGGTGGATGTGTATGTATTTAACAGTTCAGGAAACAGCAAAGTACTTATCTTTATCAGAGGAGCAAATTAAAAAATTAATTCTTGAAAAAAAGATTAGGGCTCTTTTTGATGCAATTGCTGAATAACACTTCATAGATGTAAAAAATAAAGTCGTTTAAAAATCTAAGTGATCTTCCACATTCGCGCTCTATTGTGGAAGATCACACCGTTTATAAGTCTTCTCTAGTTTTTATATAGTATGGAGCAATTCTTTAATATCTGCTGAAAGAAAACTGTATGAATAGGTATCATAAAAACTATCTTTTACATGAGCCCAGTTACGCAATATCCCTTCATTTTTAAAGTTAAGTTTCTCCAATAATTTACATGATGCTATATTTTCTAAAAAAACATAAGCAGAAACTCTTTCTAACTTCCATGTTGTAAATATCTCTTTTAGAAATAGAGTTAATATCTTAGTGGCAAAACCTTTTCCCTGATGTTCAGGTAACACAATGTAATCTATTTCTCCACGACAATGTTTTGAATTGTATTTCTTCAAAGTGACGAAACCTATTAGAATATCTGTATCCTTTAGGTAAGCTACATATCTAATTTCTGTCTTTTCCTTCTTCAAATTTATATTTTGATTTATAATCCCCAAAACTTCCTTTTTATCTTTTAAAGGATTTCCACCAAAGGTTTGCATTGCTTCTTCATTAGAATAACAATCAAACATTCCTTTTAAGTCTTTCTCAGCTATTTGTCTCAAAATTAATCGCTTACTAGATATATTTGACAATACCTTCTTCTCTTTTCGCTAAGAGCTTTTCTATATAGCTTTATATTTTAACATAAATATCCAAATTAAGAGGGAGAGTTCGTAAAAGTCTGACCTTATAAATAAAACAAGCACTAATAGAGCTTAAATACAAATAATTGTCTTTGTTATACGGTTATATTCCCAGATCTACTTGGATCATGTTTCAAATTATGAATTAACTGGAGGAGTTTCTTGGATAAATGTATTCTGTCCTGCGGTGACATGCCATGTTCCCTGTTCTTTGACCAAAACATAAATAGCGAGACTGCACTGCCCGTCTTTTATCACTTTCCCTTCAGAGGTCGTAGGATATTGGCGAATATGTGCAATAGCTACATCTGGGCTCACAAATTTAATGCTTTCAACCTTGTATAAAGCATATGAGTTGCTGAGTGGTCCGGCTAAGAGAATTTTGTGCGTTTCATTGATTTGCTCCCAACCTGATAGCTGGGTGCCGACAACATTGACCCAGGTAGCATTTTGAGCGAAGTGACTATCTAATTTATCTGCATCATGTTGATTAAATGCTACCTCCATATTGGTGATTGTTTGGTGGATTGCATCGATTTCTTGTTGCCGTTCCTCACTTGAGTTATGAACATCAAAATTTTTAGTCATATTTATTTATCCTCCTGATTTAAGATTATAAGGATTATTAATTTGATATCTTTAGTTTATTAATTTAATGGAATTGTTACATCCAACAATGGCTGCATCTTCTTTCATTCTAAAGTATGATTATATCCATTGTTCAACGATACAGCTTGATAAGCCTTACTCAATTGAATGGCCTTTTAAATGAAAAAGAGCGACATCCTTATTCAAGAATCCCGCTTGATTGCTGAAAATCGTTAATTCAATGAATTGCGATGTAAGAGAACATCCCTAGTATCACTTGAGCATAATTTATCGTTTAATCACATTATGTGTTTTTTATTGAGTTACGGGAATTTCATTTCATAAAAAGATCCCTATTTTATATATTAGTCCATACGACAATGAAATGATATGCATAGGTTATATAAGATTAAAACAGATCCTATAATTAGGAGCAATTTTTCAGTTACTCATTAATTAATATAATAACTTTAAAGAAGGTGTCATTAATGTATCATAATATCACCACTGGAATACATCCAGGAAGCCCAGGAGCATGTACTGCATTCTATAACGGTCATACTCTTTATAATCACCATAACAATCCCAGTCTTCAAACGAATCATCAGAGTAATTATAACGGTAATTATCTGCCATATTATCCTCAGCACTCAATCCCTACTTGGATACAGCCAGCAGCTATATTTTCTCAATTCTATCCTTATAGGTAAATCGCACGTAAATGTTATCATTTTTTACTTTTATCGTCTAACTATTGATTCTAAAGCTATGCTTATTTCCAAAATACCTTTTGTCCATTAAGATAGGTAACAAAAGGGAGTTGTCGTAATGACAACTCCCTAATTACTTTTGATGTTTTATACCATCATCCTGCAGCTACTGTACCATTTTGCCTTTGGCTAAGTTCTTGATCAATAAGTAGTAATGCAGACGGATTATTATCTGCTAATTTCAAGCGTTCTACAATGGTTAAAGATTGTGCTTCTTCATCAATTTGTTCTCTTAAAAAATCTTGTATGATTACTGTTGTTTGTGGATCAATTTGTTTAACATAATCATACGCTTGACGATATGAGTTTGTAACGTATTGCTCGTGTTCAAGAACTCTTTGAAATGTTTCAAGAGGTGTTCCAAAATTACTAGGCTGAGCAGGTACTTCACTTAGTTTAACTACCCCATCTTTTCCTGATAAGTAATCGACCAAGGTTAACATATGTGTTCGTTCTTCCTCAGATTGTAATCTTAACCATTTTGCCATACCACTGTAGTTTTTCCAGTCCATATATGCTGACATAGCTAAATATAAAGTTGTCGAAATATGTTCAATTTTTATTAAATTATTAATGAGCTGTTGTACTTCTTCTCTTACCACTCCCATTCAATTGATTTTAAGTCCATAATAGGTTATGACCTATTAATAATTATGTTCTCGGAAATTTTCCTATCACTAATAATTTTTATCATAGGAATCACAAAGGGAGAGAAAGAAATTTATAAATAGTGTACTTGCACGTATTCCTTCATAACTTTTAGTAACAACCAGCTGTTTATTCTTGATCAATGGGTGAAGGAATATGGTCCTTATATGTATCAACATACAGATTACCATTAGCAGAAAGGACTGCATATAAAACGTCATTTTCTGTAAGGTCACGCTTCCTTAATTCTGAATGCAACCATAATTCTGTTAGGTTATTCTCTTCTAGGTTATTCTTTATTACTTCTCCATCCATTATAAGTTCAATTGGTAAGTTGGATTCAGGGGTTATTGTTACCATTAAATCTTGCCTGGTAACATTTCTGAACTGAGGTTTTTTTAGGACTGTTAATGTTCCGTTAGTTTCTACTATTGCAAACAGTACTTCCTCAATTTCAAATACATCCCTTTCTCTTAATTGTTGATTTAAATAATCTAATGTATAACGTATCTTATGCATATTTTTTTCTAGTATTTTTCCGTTTTGAATAACAATCGTTGGATCACCTGCTAAAAGTTTTCGTCCTTTTCTACTTTTTAAAGAAATTAGTGCAATCAAAAAAATAACCATGACATAAATACTAAATGCTATGACAGTATGGTGGATTTTTATAGATGTATTAAAGGCTAAGTTTGCAGATATAGCTCCTAATGAAATCGAAGCGACAAAGTCAAACATTGTCATTTGAGAGATTGTTTGTTTACCCAGAATTCGGGTTCCAATTAGTAATAGTCCGAATGACATTATAGATCTCAAGATAACCTCAACATGTTCAGGCATAAAACCCCTCCCTGTTAACCTTTTTCCCTTTTTCATTAATAGAATAACCTTTTAACTCAAATTAAAACATTTAAGAGACTATCCGTTCACATGTGCTTAAATGAACATGCACAAGAACCTATACATAAAGCATAAGATAAGTTGATAGTTAAACAGAAGGAGGACAATCATGGATTCAAATCAATCTTTATATTATTACGTTCCACAGTATACTGATTATTATCGTACATCAAATGACATTCAACTTGTAAATCAAATTCAAAAAGCAATTAATGCGGAGTATAGTGCAGTAGCTTGTTATGAAAAGTTAGCCAAGATGGCACCTACAAATGAAGAAAGGAACAGAATACTTGAAATACAAAAAGATGAAAAACGTCACCTTGAAGAGTTTAGCAAGATTTATTCAAACTTAACAGGAAGACATCCAACTTATAAGATCGTCGAAGGATGTCCAAATCAGTATAAAGCAGGAATAGAATTTGCTCTTAATGATGAACAAGAAGCAGTTGATTTTTATTTAGATATAACTGATAAGGCACAAGCACCTCTTATTAAAGACAGATTTAGGAGAGCAGCAGCAGATGAACAAAATCATGCTGTATGGTTTTTGTTTTTTTTTCAAAAAATCAAAGGTAATATACCGTCAAGCTGAAAATTATGGTGCAAAAGGGGCATTAAGTTCCTCCACATTTACATTATCACAAATGTTGACTTATGCCCTTCAGGATGAATACCTAGCACAAGAAGATATGATAATATCCTAGGAACCTTTGGGTATATTCGTACATTTGCTCAAATAAAAGAAGCTGAAATGAGACATATAAATGCATTATTCTCCCTCTTTGAACGTTATCAAGTGCCGATTCCAGAAGATAAATCACAGTCATTCGTTACAACCCCTGAAAGTGTTAAAGGAGCATATGCTGCTGGTGTTCAAGGTGAAATAGAAAATATATCTATGTATGAAAAATTCCTATCATTTAATATCCCTAACGATGTTAGAACAGTTTTTTCACAACTTCGTAACGCATCTTTAAATCATCTTGCAGCATTTGAAAGAGGTCTTGCCAGGCTTTAAGTCATTGATATCAATTTTTATGAGGTCTATAAAAATAAGAAGGGGGTTCTCTCCTTCTTTTTCTTAAATCTATCACCCTGTTAGTTTATATATTAGATGGAATTGTATGCTGAAATTATTTTTAACGTAGGAGATAATTTAACAAGACACATTGAATAAGATCCTTAACAGGTCTTGTAATTTTTCTGTTTTTCTATACACAAGTATAATGATATAAACAGAGTTTTTAATACACTAAATATTGTTAAATTAATTTTCAATAAAAGAATTAGATCTTATCGATGTTACACTAGTATAAAATTTGTTGAATATATTATGAAAAACTCTCAGTATCAATTTATTTTTTAAATATTAATATAAATCTAAGGGTTAATATGGTAAATTCTATTATTACTTTTATTTTTGTCCCTAATGAAGTTTTATCCCTTTAATAATGGTTATTAAAACAGTGGTTTGGGGTTTTATCCCATAATTAATTCTAATATACATAGAATATTTGATTAATAAGGAACAATTTAATACACATCTTGAACAAATGGAAAAATATAAAAAGTTAGTTGAAGAGTATATGAAAGAGCCGATTCCAGAGGATATTGATGTGAAAGATGAAGACTAATTTTTTGTCTGATAAGGAAGTTTTAAAGAAAAGCTGAACTTGGCAACAAGCCAAGTTTTTCTAATTTTTAAAAGGAATGACATTAGTTCAGATAAATGTTATTATTATTAATAATGATAACATTAAAAGGGGATAAATAAATGTTCGAAATTAGAGAAGAGTCAGTCTCCATTATTCATGATATTACATTAAAGGGAACGATGGCTATTCCGTCAAATGATTCTGATAAATACCCTGCTATATTATTAATTAATGGGTCTGGTGGAGCAGATCGCGATGGGAATATGAAGAAACCTGCAATACAATCAAATTTGTATAAAGAATTAGCTCATTTTTTAACTGGGTTAGGCTTTATTACACTTAGATATGATAAAAGAGCCGTTGGGGAAAGTGAAGGAGATCCAATCAAATCCGGCATGTTGGATTTAGTTCGTGATGTGAAAGAAATGATTCTTTTTTTGAAAAAACATCCAAAGGTAGATCGTGATAAGATTTTACTCTTAGGACACAGTGAAGGATGTATTATCGGTACGATTGCACATGAACAACTGCCAGTTGCCGGTTTAATACTGCTTGCTGGAGCAGCAAGTAATTTAGAAGAGCCAATGGCTTATCAAAACCAGCAAATTATTGAAGAAATAAAGCATGTAAAAGGTATAAAAGGAATGATTTTGAGAGGACTTGTTACGGAAGCAAAAATAAAAAAACAGTCTAATGATCTTAAGAGAAAGATAGAGCAGTCTCAGAGTGATACAATGAGGTATCAATTAAAAAAGCTGCCAGTAAAGTGGTTTAGAGAACATTATTCTTTTTCAATAGAAAGGATTATGGATATCCTTAAACAATCTCAATGTCCTATTTTGGCCATCACAGGTGATAAGGATGTACAGGCAAATTCAGAGGACTTAAACAGAATCAAGCAACTTGAAAAGCCGAACGCAACAGCTATTGTCATCCCAGACATGGATCATATGCTGAAGGAATTTAAAGGGAAAAAGACAGTCTTAAATCTTTTAAAACAATACAAAAAAGAAGAAAAGGACCCAATTCATCACCAACTAAAGGAAGAATTAAAGAATTGGTTAGTAAAAAACTATCTCTAAAGTGTTAAAGAAGGCTCAGTGTAGAATAACGCACTGTGCCATTTCTTTAAAAAGTTCTTATTTAAGAACATTTTATTGCTGAGAGTAATGAAAAGGGAATAATTATTAGCTGAATTTGGAAATTTCCATAAAGAGAAAGAAAATTAAGAATGTCGAATTATGTAGATATTTCGAGTGAATGTATAGCTTAGGAATGAATTGTTCGCTATAATGATACACATAACGTACATTTTTTAGGGAGAGAAAAGGATGCTGCAACAATCGACACAACTTAGATTCATTGGCATAATAGCAGTGATTGTTGGAATTGTCTTTATTAGTATAATTGGATTTAAAATGAAAGAAATCATCTCAGAAGCTGTAACCACCAATTCTGATGGAAAAACAAATGTAGCGATTATAACAACAGATGTGATTGTAGACCAAAGTTGGGGAAGTTTGGCATATAAAGGGAAACTTAAAATGGAGGAGCTTTTCCCAGTCAATGTGACACTTTATAGTGAAATTAACACAAATCAGTTAATAAAAGATACAATAAAAGAAGCTATAAATAATCAATCTAAAGTGATTATCGGACATGGTCGAGAATTTTCAAATATCTTTACAGAAGCAGCAAAAAAGCATCCGGATATTCATTTCATAACCCTGCATGGTACATCAAAGTATCCGAATCAATCAGTTTATACGTTTGACCAAGGAGAGATTGAGTACTTTGCTGCACTTGCTGCATCGAAGGTGACCAAAACGAATAAAGTTGGGTTAATTGATTCTTTTGACTCTAGAGAAAGAAATCCGGAGTTTGAATCTGGATTAGCATATTATAACCCAGAAATTGAATTTTATTATCGATATGTTAATAGTAGAGACGATGGTGACAAAGCTTCAAAAATACTTCAAGAGTTGATAGATGAGGGAGTTGATGTTGTCTATAGTAAGGGAAACTCTTACAATAGAGATATCATAGACTTGGCTAAAAAGTCCGGAATATATGTTATTGGCTACCTTGATGATCAATCGTATATGGGGAAAAATCATGTCATTACTAGCGTGAAAAACGATGTATCACAAGCATATATTGTGATGATGGAAGATTACTTTAGTAAGGATGGAATCCCTCATGGACAAGTTATGCTTAGTGCTGAGCATGGTGTGTATAGTTTAGCTCCATTTGGTCCAATGTTAACAAATAAAGATAAACAGTTTATCGAAAATGAAATAGAAAAATTTAAAAAAGGAGAGATTAGCTTTCCTTCCATTAAGTAAGGAGGATTACTGTGAGAAAACTACTGAAAGATATGTCATTTCGTACAAAAATTCTCTCAATCCTTCTTATCTTAACCTTTCTATTAAGTGGTTTTTCATATATTCTGGTACAATCTATTGAAGCTGTTACAGATGTGAGTAATAAAATAGAGCAGAAGAACATCCCTGAGATCTATTGGCTTACACAATGGGATAAAGAGCTGGCTATTAAAGAGCATCTTGTAAAAGAGTACATGGAGAAAGACTTATGCTGTGATTTCGTTGAAGCCTATCAATCTTATAACCTGGAAGAACAAAACGAAACTGCTGAAGGTCCTATAGCAGTACCTTCCTCGCTGGTTAGTCTAAAAAAAAGAATAGAATTGCTTGATTTTATGGTCTTGAACAATATTCAAGGATTATTAACATTTGAGGAATATGATGATGCACGTACGTATGTAAAGTCAGTGTACCTGCCTAAACTTGAAGATTTAAGGGAAGGTATACAGGAAGAAAAGGATCAAGCGTTTACGAATATTAATACTCATTCAAACGAGTTTTCTAGTATTATTACTAATTCACTTTGGTTATTAATTTTTATCACAATAGGGGCAATTTGTTTATCTATCTTGGCGGCGTATCGAATTAGTGCGAATTTGACGAAGCCTATAGAAACAATAGTTGATAAAGTTGACCGAATTGCGAATGGCCAGTACGGGCTAACGCTAGGATCTGTAAAACAAGTTGAATTTGAAGAATTGGCTAACTCCATTAATCAAATGTCCAAAAGCTTGAAGGAGTCTTTTACAACAATATTAAATGATAAAATGTATCGTGAACAAATTGTAAATTCATTACCTATTGGCATTATTATAATGAATGATGATTTGTCTGATCTTAAAATTAACCGGGTGGCTAAAGACATTTTGCAATATAATGAGGACCAAATAAACAAGCTTGTCACTGAACAGAGTGATGCTGATAATGAACATTTCTGGAGTATCCTTACCGTTCATTCAAACTTTAAACATAGGAAAATAACGTATAAAACAAGTAAAGGAAACAAGGTGCTATTAGTTTCACAAACTGAAATGCACAATCATCAGTGTCAGGTTATTGGGAGAATCCTTAATTTTATTGATATTACAGAGACAGAAGAGTTAGAGAAAAGAATACATCAATCTGAGAAGTTAGCCATTGTTGGTGAAATGGCTGCGGGTGCTGCACATGAAATTCGTAATCCTTTAGCTGTTGTTCAAGGCTTCTTATCATTGATGAATCAATCATTAGATGATAACGAGAAAAGCCAATATCATTTGCCGCTGCTGTTGAAAGAACTTGAACGAATCAACAGTATTATTGAAGAAATGTTGCTTTTATCAAAACCTGGGACACCTATAAAAAAAGATACATGTCTCCAAGACGTTTTAGAAGAGATTTTACCATTAATTAGTGACTCTTCTGATCATGTTAACATCAACATTAATATGGATCGTACGCCGATTTCAATTGACCAAAAACAAATCAAGCAAGTATTTCACAATCTTATTCGTAACAGTATTGAAGCAGTGGGTTGTAAGGGTGAAATACATATTTACTCACAAATAAAGAATGGATATTTTCAGATTTATATAAATGACAATGGTCCTGGGATTCCAGTAAATATACGGGAAAAGATCTTTGAGCCATTCACGAGTTCAAAGGAAGATGGAACAGGATTAGGATTAATGATTGTAAAAAGAATTGTTGAGAACCATAATGGGAGTATTAGGATCCATGAGACGTCTGGAGAAGGGACAACCTTTGTCATAGAGCTGCCATTATCATAAAAAAGATGACCTTGTGGTCATCTTTTTTTATACGTTAAGAAAATATAACGTTTCACAGAGTGTTGGTGTCTAGCTCCGAAGCACATGACGTGCAAGTGCAGTCATGGAGATTGACGACGTGTATTTTTGCTGCCAGCGCCCAGCAACTAGTGAACTTCACACTCCTCCTTACGATAAGTCAACATCGACGCTTGTGCTTACTGCTTAGGAGTTTATAAAAATCTTGTACTATGGATAAGTGCTCGGCATCCAGCTCCAACGCCTAGCCCCGAAGCACAAGGACGTGCGAGTGCAGTTGTTGCGGCAGGACGTCGCGATTCTAAACTGCCTCGAGGTCATAAGCCAATTTGAATTGAAGGCAAAGAACGCCTTCTATTCTAAATCGTCTTATGCTTGTCGGGTCTGATCAAGGCGCTTCCGCTTTTGTACTTTATTTTAACTTAAATGAACTTTTGAGCGATACAATTCGATTAAAAACGGCTTTTTCCTCTGTTGTATGCTTTGGATCAACATTAAAGTAACCGTGGCGGAAAAATTGGAATTTATCCTGTGGTTTAATATCTTTCATGTTCGGCTCTATAAACCCTTGTAAAATTTCAAGTGAGTTTTCGTTTACATAATCTAGGAATGTTTTTTCTTCAGAAGATTCTTCTTCATCCCCAGCTTCTTCATGCTCTTGTTTATCAAGAATGAGTGGCTCGTATAAGCGAAATTCTGCTGGAAGTGCATGTTTTGCATCAACCCAGTGGATGGTCCCTTTTACTTTACGGCCTGTAAAGCCTGTTCCACTTTTTGTTTCAGGGTCGTAGGTACAATGAATCTCAATGATATTGCCATTTTCATCTTTAATCACGTCTTCACATTTAATGAAATAAGCATGCTTTAAACGCACTTCATTTCCAGGGAACAGACGGAAGTATTTCTTAGGTGGATTTTCCATGAAGTCCTCTTGTTCAATATAAATTTCACGTGAGAATGGAATTTGACGTGTCCCCATTTCAGGAACTTCAGGGTTAATCTCTGCATCAAGCATTTCAACTTGATCTTCCGGATAGTTGGTAATGACCACTTTTAAAGGCTTCAAGATTCCCATTGTTCGAGGAGCTTGAAGTTTTAAATCTTCACGTACAAAATGTTCAAGCATCGCTTCATCAACAGTAGCAAAGCCTTTTGAAACACCTGTCTCCTTTACAAACTCACGAATCGCTTTTGGAGTATATCCTTTTCGACGTAGCCCGGAAATCGTAGGCATACGAGGGTCATCCCAGCCATCGACATAGTTTTCTTCAACCAGCTGTTTTAATTTACGCTTACTCATCACCGTGTTTGTGATACCTAAGCGCCCAAATTCAATTTGTTGTGGTTTATGTTCCATTTCACATTCTTCAATGACCCAGTTGTATAATGGACGTTGGTCTTCGAACTCTGTTGTACATAAAGAATGTGTAATTCCTTCGATGGCATCCTCTAATGGATGAGCAAAAGCATACATTGGGTAGATACACCATTTATCTCCGGTATTATGATGAGATGTATGTGAAACTCGGTAGATGACAGGGTCACGTAAATTAATGTTTGGTGATGACATATCAATTTTTGCACGAAGAACTTTTTCACCATTACCGAATTCACCATTGCGCATGCGCTCAAATAGGTCCAGGTTTTCCTCGATAGATCGATTACGGTATGGACTTTCCTTACCAGGCTCAGTCAAGGTACCGCGATATTCTCTCATTTCGTCTGCTGTTAAATCATCCACATAAGCCTTTCCCTTTTTAATAAGGAGAACAGCACGATTGTACATTTCTTCAAAATAATCGGAAGCAAAGAATAATCCGTCCCATTCGTAGCCAAGCCAAGCTACATCTTCTTTAATGGATTCAACGAACTCTGTATCTTCTTTTAATGGATTTGTATCATCAAATCGTAAATTTGTTTTTCCATTAAATTCATCTGCTAGACCAAAGTTAATCACAATGGATTTTGCATGACCAATATGGAGGTACCCATTTGGTTCCGGCGGGAATCGAGTGTACACGTAGTCTCGTTTTCCTGTCTCAAGATCCTCTTTAATAATGCTTTTAATAAAGTTTGAGGAATTGTGTTCCAAATCAGATCAAACCTTTCTTTTGTATGTAAGAATTAACTCTATCTTTCATTATACCAATAGATGATAAAAAGGTTAATTTACTTGGGCTATTTATTTGTAATAGTATATATATTTGCATCATGAAGCAATCTGTATACAAGAATTCTTAATAATTGGCTAGTTGTCACAGACTTTGTTGTTATGTAATAAGTATAGAGGTGGTTGATTCGCGCTACAGGATGCTCGCTTTCCGCGGGGCTGGTGGTGATTCTCCTCGACGCTTAGCGCCTGTGGGGTCTCACCTGTCCCTACTCCCTTGTCTTGCTCCGAAGCACAGGATCTTGCCAGCGCCTAACCCTCTAGTGTCTAGCCAATTTAGAATTGAAGGCAAAGAACGCCTTCTATTCTAAATCATCTTATGCTTGTCGGGGCTGATCAAGGCGCTTCCGCATTTCTAACAGAAGTCTCGCACCTTCCGCTCAAATCAACAAGTAGTTTTTTGTTTTTGAAATAGCTCCTAAACAACAGTATTTAGGAAAGGGGCCAATTAAAATGTAAAAGTTAGTGTATATCACTTTTAGTATAGTACAAAATAACACAGTCTGGCGGGAGGTGAGAGTATGCCAAATAGAAACGATAATAAATTCAGAAAAATTGAATCTGAAAGTCAGAAACAAGGTAAATCTCAAGAAGAATATGCAGCTGAGTTAGAGAACAACAAAATGAAAGCACAAAAGAGAAAATAATGATTAATAGGCAGGCATAGCTGCTTGCCTACATAAGCTTTAAGTGATTTTTTCTAAATATACAATCAATTAAGATAGTATAAATATTCAAAAAATAGTTGACATTCATTCTATACCAGATTAAAGTATATGTATTGTTATTTTACTTAATCGCATAAAACATCTCTTATCAAGAGTGGCAGAGGGACTGGCCCGATGATGCCCGGCAACCGTTCTATTTTCTAATAGAATTGGTGCTAATTCCTGCAAAGCTGTATGGCTTTGAAAGATAAGAGAGGAGACTCCTATTATTGTGGTGAAACCTCTCTGTCTTAAGAGAGGTTTTTTTGTTGTCCAGGCCCCAAAAAACAGAGAAATAGGGTGCTGGCATAAGTAAATCGCATTAAAAAAAGAGGGGAGCAATGAAACGATGAAAAAGAAACTTTTTAACACATTCTTTATTTTGACATTGATATTAACGGTGTTTATCTCAGGATGTTCGTCAAATAATAGTGGAACGAATGAATCTACGAAAGCAAAAGGAAATCCTGAAGTATCACTAGATAATGTACCAGAAAGATTTAAAGATGGTGAAGGTGCAAAAATTAAAGTGATCCGCAAAATTGGTGGAGATGATCATACAGCTCAATTTTTAGCAGGAGCGAAGGAAGAAGGGGAAGCTTTAGGTTTCCAAGTTGATGTGTTCACTGCTAATGGTGACACAGCGAAATTCCATGATGCTATCGCACAAGGACTTGAAGAGGATTATGATGGATTTATTATTTCTCATGGAGATGACGAAGCAACAATTAATGCGGTTCAAAAATTAGTTGATGCAGGGAAAAGTGTTGTAACGTTTGATTCAATTGATGGGTTATCACAAATCAATGGTGTAACACTAACATCTCAAGATGATGAAGCACTTGCAACATTAGCATTAGATCAATTAGTAAAGGATACAAATGGTGAAGCGAATATCGTATACCTTTGGGTTGACGGATTCCCGCCAATGGTAAGAAGAAATGCTGTTTATCAAGATGTTCTAGCAAAAAATCCGAAAATTAAAGAGGTAGAGCGCTTTGGAATTGCATCTGCAGATACATCTGTTCAAACTCAAAACGCTGTCGCTTCTATGCTTAACAAGCATCCAAAAGGTGAGATAGATGCTATTTTTGCAACATGGGATGCCTTTGCAATTGGTGCTGCACGTGCGATCAAAGAAGCTGGAAGAGATGAAATTAAAATTTACGGTATCGATGTTTCAAATGCAGATCTTCAAGAAATGCAAAATGAAGCGAGCTCATGGAAATACACAGCTGCTGTTGATCCGAAGCTGATCGGGGCAGTTGATTTGAGAATTCTAGCGAAAAAGCTTGCAGGTGAAAAAACACCTGATAGTTATAATCTTAAAGCTTCACTTATTTCACAAGACGCCTTACTTCAATCAAATGAGCCAATTAATATGGTGAATTTAGCTGAAACTGTGGAAGGTTGGGGTCAGTCAGATGCATTTGAAGAAGAATGGATGAAAACATTAAAAGAATATTATAAGAAGTAATATCCTTAGGTGGAGAGAATGGATGATGTAAGGGTTAAACCTTTAAAGTCCACCTCTCTCCTTTTTCCTCTATTAAACCTCCAATTTTATAATCCCAATAAAACGAAATATACGATCTATAGGAAGGAGGCATAACAATGAGCAAGTCAGTACTAAAAATGACAGACATTTCAATTGAATTTCCTGGTGTCAAAGCACTGGATTCTGTTAACTTTACGATGAAAAGCGGAACAACTCATGCACTAATCGGAGCAAATGGTGCGGGGAAATCAACCCTAATGAAGGTTTTATCAGGCGCTTACGATCATTACACAGGACAAATCTCGATAGATGAGAAAGAACTGTCTATCAAAAACCCTAAGGATGCACAAGCATATGGTATCCAAATTGTTCATCAGGAAGTGGATACAGCTCTTATCCCTTATCTAACAGTAGGGGAAAATATTATGCTTACCAAAACTGTAAGTGAAATGGGCAAGAGGCAATTGATTCGCTGGAAGCAAATACACCAACAAGCAACTGAGATTTTAACTAGCTTGAATATAAAGGTTTCATCTAAAAAACTAGTAAGTGAACTAACACTTGCCGAAAAGCAAATGGTGTTGATTGCTAGGACTGTTTCATCTAAATGTAAATTCCTTATCTTGGATGAACCAACAGCACCACTAAGTCATACTGAAACAAATGAGTTATTTAGAATTGTTCGGGAACTGAAGGAGAAAAATGTAGGGATTATCTTTATTTCTCACCGCCTTCCAGAAATTTTTGAGATTTGTGATGAGATTACGATTATGAGAAACGGACAAATTATTACACATGAGCTTATTCGTGAAACAACTCCTAATAAGGTAATAGAATCCATGCTTGGCAGAGAGTTAGAGGAGCAGTTTCCTGAAAAAGCATTTCATATTGGCGAATCGATTCTAGAGGTCAACAATCTTTGTGATGATGGAAAGCTAAAAGATGTTTCCTTACAAGTACAAACAGGTGAGATCATCGGAATCGCAGGTTTAGTAGGTGCAGGTAAAACAGAATTATGTAAAACCCTGTTTGGTGAAAAGAAGCTAAAATCAGGTGAAATAAAGCTGCATGGCAAACAATTAAAAATAACAAGTCCCTATCAAGCAGTTAAGCACGGGATTGCCTTAGTTCCTGAGGAAAGACGAAAAGAAGGAATCCTTGTAGAGGAGTCTGTTGTAACGAATTTAACGGCTGCAAATTTAGGAGCTTTCACAAGTCCGCTTAGCTTTGTTAAACGAAAGGCAGAAAAGAAACAAGCGGTTGAACTGATTAAAAGTCTAGGAATAAAAACACCATCTGAACAAACAAATGTAAAAAATTTATCAGGTGGAAATCAACAAAAAATAGCAATAGGAAAATGGCTTATTACAGACGCAGATGTTTATATTTTTGACGAACCTACAAAAGGCGTAGATGTAGGTGCAAAAAAGGACATTTTTGAACTTATTAGTGAGTTGGCTAGAAGAGGAAAGGCGATTATTTATGCTTCTTCAGAATTAGCAGAAATAATCGGAATTACGAATCGTTTATATGTTCTATACGACGGAAAGGTCGTAAAAGAAGTAAATACAGCTGGAACGAACGAAGAAGATCTATTATTTTACTCAACAGGAGGCAACTAAGATGGCAGAAATAAATCCTGTACAAACAAAAGAAGTGAAAAGATCATTTGATCTATTTCAGTTTTTATATAAATATGGAACAATCCTGACAATCTTTATTCTTGTCATTGTGTTTGCAACATCGAATCCATCTTTTATACAAGGCAATAATATCATCAATATTTTACGTTCAATATCAATTGTTACAATTATTGCCATTGGGATTACCATCTCCCTATCTGTCAATGGATTCGATCTATCTGTAGGGTCTGTTGCTTCACTGTCAAATGCAATTGTGATTTCAATGTTTGTATGGTTTTCACAAAACACACTTATTGCTATTTTTGCAGCAATTATTGCTTCTTTATTAGTCGGGGTATTGAATTCATTTATAATTGTTAAATTAAAAGTTCCTGATATGTTAATAACCTTAGCGACAATGTTTATTGTTCAAGGGATTGCCTTAACATATACCAAGGGTGCAACGGTATCACAAAATATGGTAATGCCTGATGGATCGTTTGCAACTGGAATCATTAGTCCTATTTTTGAAAAAATTGGACAAGTACCTTGGATTATTGTCATTATGGTGATTGTCGTCATTGCTGTTCACATCTTTTTAACGTATACAAAGCATGGCCGTTATATGTACGTGATCGGTGGGAATATAGAAGCAGCAAGATTATCAGGGATTCCTGTTAATAAATATAAAGTAGCTGCTTATCTCTTATCAGCTCTTTTTGCATCAATCGGAGGGATTGTTTTAGCATCAAGAGTCATGACAGCGGAAATCAACGCAGGAGCACCTTACCTGATGGATTCTGTTGCTGCTGCATTTATTGGATTTTCCGTGCTTGGTGCAGGAAAGCCAAATGCTTTTGGTACATTTGTAGGAGCTGTTTTAATCGGTATCCTCCAAAATGGACTTGTTATGATGTCAGTGCCATATTACGCAATGGATATTGTGAAAGGGACAGTTTTAGCATTTGCCCTTGCTCTAACTTACTACAAACAAAAATAAATCGAAAAGGCTGCTGAGTTGATCAGCAGCCTTTTTTTCTATAAAGGGAGAATATGACAAACTTCATCGACAAATTATTGGAGTATTTCCCAGGAAAGGAATTTTTCAATCAATTTTAGACAAGCATTTGCGTTATAATTGGAAATA
Source organism: Metabacillus sp. RB-C-LZQ-3-1 (assembly GCF_058315175.1). NCBI lineage: Bacteria > Bacillati > Bacillota > Bacilli > Caryophanales > Bacillaceae > Metabacillus > Metabacillus sp. RB-C-LZQ-3-1. The sequence continues at coordinate 105,195 of NZ_JBZFLI010000010.1, forward strand.
ATTGAAATAGTAAGGATGGAAGTTATGAATATATTATCTATTAGTCATTTAGAAAAACACGAAGGTAATGCTGTTGTGTTTCCGCCCTTCAGTTTGACAGTTGGTGCGGGAAATGCTGTTGCCATTCATACGAATATGAGTGTGCAGAAAATATTAATGGGGATGCTGTTGGGAGAACTTCCTATTTTGACAGGAGAAATAAGAGTGAATGATATAAGTATTTCTGCTCCAAAAAAGAAGTACTTACAACATATCGGATTATTATCTTTAAATGATGGCTTATATGAAAGACTGACAGTAAAGGAATATCTGGCATTCTATCAAAAACTGTATGATTCTAAGACAGCGCTAGAACAAATTTTGAATGCTGTTCAGCTGGAAGAAAAAAAGAATACGAGGATCGGCAAGCTTACTTTTTCGGAGAAACGAAGAGTGCATTTTGGGAATATGCTGCTCAATACGGCATCTTTGTATGTATTTGAAGAACCTGACCAAAATACTGATCTGGAAACAAAAAGAGTTCTTATCCGCATCATCCAGCAGCTGCTCAGTAAAGATAAAGCAGTTGTGGTTTTGACCGGAAATTTAGAAAGCGCATTGGCAGTAACCGACATTGTATACCGTTTAGATGATTCCGGACTTTATAAGCTTGATGTAACTGCAGAAGAATCTGAGCAGGATGCTGAGGGTGAGGCAGTTATTCAGCCTGTGAGATTTGAAAAAATTCCGACAAAGGTGAATGAAAAAATTGTCTTATTTGATCCTCCTGAAATTGATTTTATTGAGAGCAGTGATGGTCAATCAAAGCTTTATATCAAAGGGGAAATCTATCAAAGTATGTTCACGCTAAACGAACTGGAGGAGCGTCTGCAGCCATTCGGCTTTTTCCGCTGTCACCGCTCCTATATTGTTAATTTGCAAAAGGTGAGAGAAGTAGTTACATGGACGAGAAACAGCTTTACACTCGTTTTGAATGATACAAGCAAATCCTCTGTTCCGCTTTCTAAAGCAAAGATGGCGGAATTAAAAGGAATGCTTGGATTAAAATAGTACTCCATTCATGGTGTATATGCGCCTCCTGCATATTATTTTGCTCCTTCTGCTGACATTTTACTGCACCATAGCTACTTATTCTGTAAGATGATCTCAAATCACAAAATGCAATGCAGGAGGATGGCAATGGAAAAGATAATCGAAGTGAAATCATTGGCAAAACTGTTCGGTAATCAGCGGGCACTAGAGGATGTTTCGTTTGAAGTGAGTAAAGGTGAGGTGTTTGGTTTTCTCGGTCCAAGCGGATCAGGAAAGACAACGACAATAAAAATTTTAACCGCACAGCTGACACAAACAGATGGAGATGCGCTGGTGTTTGGGCATCCTGCAGCACAATTAAAGCATCCAATGAACCGGAAAAAAATCGGAATTTTAACTGATAATAGCGGATTGTATGAACGCTTATCAATCTTTGATAATTTAAAGCTATATTGCGGGCTTTATGATGTGAGTCTATCTAGAATAGAAGAAGTGTTGGAAATGGTCAATTTAAAGGCGGAAAGTAAAAAGATTGTGTCAAAGCTTTCAAAAGGAATGCTGCAGCGTGTGACGCTTGCGCGAGCCTTTCTTCATAAACCAGAGCTGCTGTTTTTAGATGAGCCTACTTCATCTCTCGACCCCGTCAATTCCCGGCATATATATCGTGGCTTGCAGGAGTTAAAGGATAATGGCACTACAATCTTTCTAACAACTCATGACATGAATGAGGCAGAACTTTTATGTGATCGAGTCGCATTTCTCCATAATGGGACCATTCAGCTGATTGGTCCGCCGAAAGAACTGCGCAAGCGCTATGCTGATAATACACTGACTGTCGAATTAACGGACGGCACAACAGAGGTCATTGCTAAAGGAGAAGCCGGTGCGGAAAAATTATATCGCTTTATGTCGGAAAATAAAGTAGTTTCAGTCAATACAAACGAACCAACCTTAGGTGACATTTTTGTTGAGATTACAGGGAGGAAATTATCATGACATTTTCATTAAAAAGGGCTCTAGCAATTTTCCACAAGGACTATAAAGATCTTTCAAAAAATATGTATGTTTCCTTTACTGCTGTTATCCCGTTATTTATGGCGCTGCTTTACGGATCGCAGGGGGAGTTAACGATTGAGATGCAATATATCGTCATAAATATGACATTGTCCCTTGTTGCTGCGTTTATCCAATGCTCGCTTATTGCTGAGGAGAAGGAAAAGAATACATTGCGCGGCTTAATGCTTTCACCGGCAAGTACAGTAGAAATCTTGGCCGGGAAAGGTATGCTGACGTTCTTAACAACTATTTTCATTATTGTAATTTCCTGTTTTTTAATTGATTACAAGCCGGAGAGTCTCGCAGTCATCGCAGTGGCCATTGCATTGTCTACAGTGTTTTACATTGGTTTAGGAACCTTTCTTGGTCTTATTACAAGATCAGTCATGGAAGCATCGGTTGTGATTATGCCTTTTTTCTTTCTGTTTACTTTCGGGTCATATGGCGCAATGCTTGCTGAAAGGTTTCCTATATTTAAAGCTGCAGAATATATGCCAAACACGCAGCTTGTTGAATTGGCTGGTGCTGTACAATTAGGTGCTGGCTTTGCAGATATATGGAGCCATCTATTTGTCATTATCATTTGGATTGCAGCGGTTTTTGTTCTTGCTTATCGTATATTTAAGAAACGAATGATGGACTAAGTTTGAAAAAAGCATGACAGCCCTCTAAAATGAAAGGTATAAAAAGGGGGGTATCTATCCAATGAATTTACTTGATTGGTATAAAAATGGTTTGACAAAAGAAGTTTATATAAATGAAATGAAAGTCAACAAATCGGCGATGCTGGGGATTTATGATAAATTTTCATTAAATGAAAAGCATAGAAGCCGTTTAGCATCATTTAAAAACACGGGGTTAAAAGCCATCGTACTTACTGAAGACTGGTGTGGCGATGCAATGCTGAATAATCCGATTCTGCTGAGAATTGCCGAAGAAATTAGCATGGAAGTCCGATTTGTCCTTCGTGATTCGAATTTAGAGCTAATGGATCAATACTTAACAAACGGTACATCTCGCGCGATTCCAATCTTTATTTTCCTAAATAGTGAGGGTGAGGAAATCGCAGTATGGGGTCCTCGCGCACCTAAAATGCAGGAACTTGTGATGGAGGAGAGAAGCAAATTGCCATCTCAGGAAGATCCGTCATTCTCTGAAAAACAAGCTGCGATGTACAAAAAATTAACTACTTCATATCAGGAAACCCCTACTTATTGGGATACGGTTGCGGAAAGCATCATCGAAAAATTAAATGCATAAAGATAAAAAGCTGGCGAAATTATTTCTGCCAGCTTTTTACGTGATTGACTATGTATGACCAGGAAATGATAAAAACATCTTACTGAATTAACGCACGCCCCACGGAAAGCGAGTATCCTGTAGCGGAAATCAACCACTTCAATACTTTTTATAAAGCAACAAAAATGACGAAAACAGCCTGTGGAAAGCTGTATGAAATAAACTGGTCTTTCATTAATATTTCACTTCCACATTTGTCTCCTTTAAAAAGACAAATGTTCTTCTGTAAAAGAAAACTCTTGATTATTTAAAGAAAACAGGGGATAATAGTGATTAAAAATTTGACTGAAAATTTTAAATAGTAGGAGATGTAGAAATGAAAGTCGTAAAGTTCGGTGGTTCTTCTTTAGCATCAGGTGAGCAACTAAAAAAAGTTTTGAATATTGTCGTGTCAGATCCGGCTAGAAAGGTCGTTGTTGTATCTGCTCCAGGAAAACGATATTCAGACGATATAAAGGTAACAGACCTTCTTATTGAGTGTGCGGAGAAACATTTAGCAAATGAGCAAGCAGATCAAGTCTTTGATTCTATCATGGAAAGGTATGCTAGTATTGTAAAGGAATTAGCAATCCCATTTGATATTATTGATACGATTTCAAATGATTTAAAGGCGTTATTAGCTGGAGATAAGAGTAAGCCTGAAAGCTATCTTGATGCAGTGAAAGCAAGTGGTGAGGATAATAATGCAAAGCTGATTGCCGCTTATTTCCGACATAGCGGTTTAAATGCTGAATATGTAAATCCCAAAGATGCTGGTTTACTTGTGTCAGATGAGCCGGGAAATGCTCAAGTGTTACCTGAATCATATGAGAATTTATATAAGCTGCGTGACAGGGAAGGAATTGTTGTGTTCCCAGGATTTTTTGGTTACAACAAAAAAGGTGAGGTATTAACATTTTCAAGAAGCGGGTCAGATATTACTGGGTCGATTTTAGCTAATGGTATTAAGGCGGACCTGTATGAGAACTTTACAGATGTTGATGCGGTTTATTCTGTAAATCCGACAATTGTTCAAAACCCTAAGGAAATTAGCGAGTTAACGTATCGTGAAATGCGTGAGCTTTCATATGCAGGCTTTTCTGTATTCCATGACGAGGCATTAATTCCTGCATTTAGAGCAGGTATACCTGTAAATGTAAAAAATACAAATAATCCTTCAGCACCAGGAACAAGGATTGTGAATGAAAGATCAAATTCAAATGGACCTGTCATTGGAATTTCAAGTGATAAAGGCTTCTGTAGTATTTACGTAAGCAAATATTTGATGAACCGTGAGATTGGATTTGGTCGCAGACTATTACAAATACTAGAGGATTATGGTTTAACATATGAGCATGTTCCATCAGGAATTGATGATGTAACAGTGATCCTGCGGCAAGATCAAATGGATGAAACACTAGAAGCCAAAATAACAGATCGCATTATGACCGAGCTTCATGCAGATGAAGTGATTATCGAACATAATCTTGTGTTAGTTATGGTCGTTGGTGAAGGTATGCGTCACAATGTTGGAACAACAGCCCGTGCAGCAAAAGCTCTTGCAGATGCCGGAGTAAACATTGAAATGATCAATCAAGGATCCTCAGAGGTTAGCATGATGTTTGGTGTAAAAGAGCCTCAGGAAAAGAGAGCCGTTCAAGCGTTATATAATGAATTTTTTGTTGCTGTACCAGTTTAAAAAATAATTGGAAAGGGACAGTCATTATCACACGTCTTAAAAAATCGTGGTGGCAGGCTGTCCCTGTTTCAATAGAAAAATAAACAATTTCCATCTAGATTAGTTATTATTTAAAACAAAAGATTGTGTATACTTACAATAGCAGTTTTTATACATAAATATGAGGTGAAAGACAAATGGCAAGATTATTTTCAATTGGTGAGGTATTAATTGATTTTATACCCGCGCAAAAGGGAGTTGCACTAAAAGATGTTGTTTCATTTGAACGTGCTCCTGGTGGTGCCCCGGCTAATGTTGCAGCAGCTGTTGCAAAAGCAGGTGGTCATTCATCAATGATTACGAAGCTTGGCGAGGACGCCTTTGGTGATTTTCTAATTGAAACATTAGACAGTGTTGGAGTCAACACTGAGCATATTGCTAGAACGAAAAAAGCTAATACAGCACTTGCTTTTGTTTCACTCAAAGAAGATGGAGAGAGGGATTTCTCATTTTATCGTAACCCTTCTGCAGATCTTTTACTTTCTGATGATGAGATTGATGAAGGCTGGTTTCAAGATGGTGATATTCTTCACTTTTGCTCTGTTGATTTAGTCGAAAGTCCAATGAAGAAGGCTCATTCTAAGGCTATTAGAGTGGCAAAAGAAAAAGGAGCGATCATCAGCTTTGACCCGAATGTACGTTTACCATTATGGGAAGATGCAGAAGAATGCCGTACAACAATTAGAGACTTTCTGCCACATGCACATTTAGTCAAAATTTCTGACGAGGAATTAGAATTTATCACTGGGATTAGTGATGAGAAAGAGGCTATTCGTTCTTTATTTACCGGTGATGTAAAAGCGGTTATCTATACAAAAGGAGCAGAAGGGGCTGTCCTGTATATAAATGGAGAAAGCTTTTCATCAACAGGTTATAAGGTTTCTGTTCAAGATACGACAGGTGCTGGTGATGCCTTTATTGGCGGGTTTCTATATAAAGTATTAGAGAAAAATGCCACCATCTCTAATTTGGATACTATTTTGAGAAATGAACACGATGATATCTTATCCTATGCAAATGCAAGCGGTGCACTTACGACTACTGGTAAAGGGGCAATTTCTGCTTTACCAACAAAACAAGAAATTTATGATTTTATAGAAAAGCAAAAGTAATGAAAAGCAAGGCAGTCCAAGGTGAAAGAGGACTGCCCTGCTTATTATTCACTAGCAATGTTGTTACTTCTGGTAGATCTCCCTCTAAATTTGTTTTGCTTGTTTAATTTTAATTTCTGAGATCGTAACCGGTTTGCCGGTAAATTATTATTTGGTGCAGCTTGTTCATTCCAATCACCCATGTGAATACCTTCCTTTATTCTTCAATTTTCTTACCTCTCATTAACTTTTCAAATTCGGCCATGTCTGGATCTGGCTTAATCTCATGATCGAAAGGGTTCTTTTCTTGGGAAAATTCAGGATCAGCATCTAGTTTGATTCCGATCTGTGAGCCTGTAGTGCTTAAAGTATCGTTAATAATCGATTCTTTCTCACCATCAGGGTGTGGGGTTACTTCAGAATGCAGATTACGACGATCCACCTCTAATTCCTCCTAACAGCAATAATTCATTCTACTGTTAAGATGACTAAATAAAGGAAAAACTATTCAAAAATAGTGAATGGAAAAAAACAAAAGGATAGATAATCCAGAATTTTCCTGGTTTATCTATCCTTTTGTACTATAAGAATTTATAAGTTTTGTACTTAGTTTTAGTGTCTAACTCCGAAGCACAGGACGTGCAAGTGCAGTCATGGAGATTGACGTCGCGTATTTTGACTGCCAGCGCCCAGCGAGACTTCCCTCACTCTCCGTACGATAAGTCAACATCGACTCACTTCATTCGTCGTGTTTCCTTTATCTCCTACAGGCTCAGTCCAGTCCGTACTTCGCTAAACGGGGGCTTACGCTTTTCTAAGTTTAGTCCAGTATGATGATTTTTACTGTTTTACGTCCCCATTGGAGTGCTTTAGCACTTGATGGCATTAAAACATCTATTTTATGTCCGATAATTGCTCCACCTGTATCACCTGCAATGGCAACACCATAACCCTCAACCCAAACCTTTGAGCCGAGAGGAATAACACCAGGGTCAACAGCGATAAGCTTCATATTGGGATTCTCTTTAATATTATAACCCAGGTATGTCAGGTCACTTTTTGTATCTTCATGACTATATGCAGTCGCCGAAACATACAATTCTTTTCCTGATTTTGACGAAGTATCTGTATCATTTTTTGTTGTCTGAGATGTCGATGTTGATGTCGACGTCGATGTTGATTTTGGTTTTGGTTTTGAAGGCGGAGGAGCAACTGTTAGTTGTACGGCAGCTTCTTCCTTTTCTTTTTTAGCTTTAGCTAATTCAATAGCTCTAGCCTTTGCAGCTTCTTCTTCTTTTTTGATCTGACTTTGAATCGTATTTATCTTAGATTGAATCGTATTTATCTTAGATTGAATCGTTGCTTTTTCTTTTTCTGCTAGATTAATCTCAGTTGAGAGTGTTTGATATTTTTCTTGTAAGTCAGCAAGGGCTTGATTTCTTTTTACACGTTTTTGTTCAAGTTCAGCTTTTTTTGTTTCTAGTTCAGCCTGTTGTGTAACTAGTAATTGTTCTTGCTGATCGATTTCTTTTTTATCTTCTTCAATTTGTTTAATGTCTGCTTGTTGTTGTTCTACGATTTTTTGGTCGGCATCTAGTAATGTAGCTACAGCGCCAACACGTTCAAAGAAGTTACCAATGCTTTCTGAATTTATAAGTGTTTCGATAACGATTGATGTACGATCACTATGCTGAAGAGCGACTAAACGCTTCTCCATAATGCCTTCACGCGCATACACTTTGTCCTGTAAAAGAACAATTTCTTCTTTCTTTTGTTCGATTAATTTTTGAATCTCGGATATCTTTGCTTCAACATCAGCTAGGCTTTTTTCACTATTTGCAATTTCTTGATCAAGAGCTTGTACATTTTGTTGAATCGTATTTACTTCTTCGTTTATTGCTTGCTGTTCTTTTTCTTTTTGAAGAATGGTTTGTTGATTCTGCTCTAGCTGTTCATTCGCACGATTTAACGTGTCTTTTGTTGATTCTGCTTTTGCCACATATGTAATAGGTAAGGATAATAATAGAATTCCAATTGTGGTGGCAATCGTTTGTTTAAACGCTCGCATAAAGCAACCCCTTTCTTGTCTATCTATTTATAACATAGAAATAAATTTCGTAGGTTACAATTAGATTAAAATTTTTGGTAGTTTATGTAAGAAAATAGGCTTTTTTTGCCTAAAAAAAGACAGTTCCCGCATTTTGTGGAAAAACTGTCTTTTTAAAAAGATTAAGAAGGTATAAAATTTTGTGCTAGTTTTTGTGTCTAGCTCCAGCGCCTGAACCCTCGGGGTCATAAGCCACACAGGAATTGAAGACAAAGAACGTCTTCTATTCCTAAGCGTCTTATGCCTGCCTTAGTCTGATCAAGGCGCCTGCGCTTTTCTTATTGCCATTCAGTTAATTTCTGATCTGTTGGCAGGAGAAAAGCTAAGGCACCAAGTAATGGTAGTAATGCGACTCCAATCATGGTTGTTGTAAGTCCAACCCAGTCGATTAATGCTCCTAAGGCAACTGAACCAATTGCTCCCATCCCAAAGGCTAACCCAACTGTTAAACCTGACATTGTTCCGATCTTACCTGGAACAAGTTCCTGAGCATATACAACTGTAACAGAAAAACTAGACATCAAGATAATTCCTATTAGAGCTAAAATAATAATAGATAAAGTTGACCCTACAAAAGGAAGTAATAACGAAAGCGGGGCTGTTGCAAGCAAAGAAATAAGGATAACTGTACGTTTTCCAAAACGATCAGCTAACGGACCGCCAAGAAAAGTACCTACAGCCCCCATTAGTAAAAAGGTGAAAATATAAATTTGGGAGCTAGCAATAGTCAGCTCATATTTATTAATAGCAAAAAAGGCATAAAAATTTGAAATGGCACTTACATACCATGAACGAGCAAAAATAAGAAAGATAATAATAATGAGTGCATTCCGGATGGATTTTGAAAGAGCTTTTGTTTCAGAATTCTTTTTGACCTTTGGTTTCTTAGCAGCTTCTAACACTTTTAGTTTACGAGAATACCAATTTGCAATATAAATTAAAAACCCAACGGCTAATGCAGCAACTATGGTAAACCAAATCGCTCCAAATTGACCAAGAGGAACAAGGATTAAAGCTGTGATCAAAGGGGCAAGTGCCTGGCCGCTATTACCGCCGACTTGATAAATTGATTGAGCTAATCCTCTTCGATTTCCGGCAGCCATATATGCAACACGTGAACCCTCTGGATGGAATATGGCTGAACCCAAGCCAATAAAAATAACGGATAAAAGAATGGTTAGAAATGAAGGGGCAAAAGCTAAACCTAACACACCTAACATACTGCTCGTTAAGCCAATTGGTAACGCGTAAGGCATTGGTTTTTTATCTGTATATAGGCCAACAACCGGCTGCATGACAGATGAGACCATATTTAATGCAAAAGCAATAAGTCCAAGTTGTGTAAACGTAAGGCCCATGGACTTCTCCAAAATTGGAAACATCGCGGGAATGACAGACTGAATGCTATCATTTAAAAGATGACAGAGACCGATAATAAATAAAATGTTATACACAGTACCTGATTCTTGTTGATAAGAAGCAGGTTTTTTCGGAATGGAAGCTGTTGACATGAATTTTTTCTCCCTTTATCAAATTATTTCGATGCGCGAAATAGTGCTATTAGTCATATTATTGTCATCACTTGGAAAAAATTCAAGTTAAATATGTGATTGAACGAGGAAAAAATAGAATAATATAGATGATCAGCGTTCTTATGAAATGTTTTAATATATAAAATCAATGATACATTCTGCTCGGCAAGTGATGGAATTATTGATAAACTATTTTTAAATCATTCTTATAAACTGAAAGTGAAGACAACCATCTCGGACTATGAACATATAGGATACATAATCAATTGAATGAAAGCCCTTTCCGTTAAGGGGTGTTAATATAAAAGGTCTGGAGGACAGTGCAGTATGCGAAAGTTAGGGTCAATTTTACATCCATATCGAATATCCGTGATGATAGCGTTATTTTTAATGCTTATAGAGCTGACTGTAGAGCTTTTACATCCATTATTAATGGCAAAAATTATAGATGATGGAATTTTAAAAGAAGATATGCACATGGTTGTGGTGTGGGGCGGTATTATGGTCGCGTTATCGCTGCTTGCTTTTGCATCCGGAATGATCAATTCTTTTTATGCAGCACATGTTAGCCAGGGCTTTGGCTTTGATTTGAGAAAACAGATTTTTGTGAAGATACAATCCTTTACCTTTGAAAAATTAAGCAAGTTCCCCGCAGCCTCTCTTATTACGCGTATGACAAATGATATAACTCAACTTCAAAATACATTGTTTATGGGACTGCGAATTATGTTAAGAGCCCCACTCCTTGTCATCGGCTCAGTCATCCTGTCATTCTTTGTGAATGCACAGATTGCCATGATTTTTGCTGTTTTAGTTCCTTGTTTGATTATCATGCTTGTTTGGATGATGGGAAAAGGTAGTAGGCTATTCCAAAACGTTCAATCAAAATTAGATCAAGTAAACGATGTATTACGTGAAAATCTAATTGGTATGAGACTGATTAAAGCTTATGTTCGCAGAGATCATGAAATAAAACGGTTTAAAACATCATCCAGGACATTAAAAGAGAAGACGATTAAAGCATTACGAATGATTGAAACATCTATGCCTGTCTTGTTACTTATCATGAATATGGGCATCCTGTTCATCTTATGGATTGGCCAAGCGCAAATTACTAGTGGAAATGTTCAAGTTGGTGAAGTGGTCGCCATTGTCAATTATGGACTAAGAACAACATCAGCCTTATCAATGTTTTCTTTTATTATCATGTTTCTGTCAAGGTCACGTGCATCTGCTTCAAGAATTTTGGAAGTTCTTGATACGGAAGTTGATGTAAGAGATAAGGGGGAAACGGCAGGGATTTCAGGCGGAAAAATTGCCTTTGAAGATGTGAGCTTTTTTTATCCAGGAACAAAGGAACCGGTGCTTAAAGAAATCTCATTTACAGTAAATGAAGGAGAAACAGTTGCAGTCATGGGTGGAACTGGATCAGGAAAATCATCTCTCTTTCAGCTTATTCCTAGGCTTTATGAAGCGAGTTCCGGCACAATATATATAGATGATCGTCCAATTGATTCTTTGGATTTGACGTTTTTACGAAACCAAATTGGTCTTGTCCCACAGGAGGCAGTACTTTTTTCCGGAGAAATAGAAAATAATATTGCGTGGGGAAACAATACTGCTTCATATGAACAAATCATTGAAGCTGCAAAAGCAGCACAAATACATGAAACTATTGAAAAGCTCCCTAAAAAATATAAAACAAAAATTGGGCAAAAAGGAGTGAATCTCTCTGGGGGACAAAAGCAGCGTTTGTCTGTCGCAAGAGCATTGGTACGCAAACCGAAAATTCTTCTATTAGACGATAGTACAAGTGCACTTGATGTGAAAACCGAAAAAAGATTACTAGATGCATTAAAAAACTACTCTTGTACAACACTACTTATCACTCAAAAAATTAGCACCGCACGACAAGCAGATAAAATCCTGCTATTAGATGATGGGAAGCTAGTTGCCGAAGGGAATCATCAGGAACTATTAAAAAACTCCTCTCTTTATCAAAAAATCTCTCAATCACAGATGAAAGGAGAGATGGCGAATGTTAAAGCAGTTAACTAGTCCGTTTAAATATAAAAGGTTTGATCTAAATAAAAACGATCAGAGAAGTAAAAATAACCAAAAAGTAGGACTTAAGGAAGGGCTTCGTACAATCATTAAAATCTGGAGATATCTATCAGAAAAGAAAGGTCAGTTTTTCCTTGTGCTATTAATGGTTCTCATCAGCTCTGCATTAGCATTATTAGGGCCATATTTAATTGGAACAACGATTGACGAATACATTGTAACCCAGGATAGCAATGGGCTAGTGTTCTTACTAGGAGGATTGGTCCTAGTCTTTGTCTTTCATTCTCTTTCTTTGTTTTTGCAAAATTTCTGGATGATTGGAATTTCCCAATTTACAGTGAATGAAATGAGGTCAGATTTATTTCAACACCTTCATCGTCTGCCGATTTCCTTTTTTGATAAAAGGCAGCACGGTGAATTAATGAGCAGGGTAACAAATGATATTGAAAATGTCAGTTCTACATTAAATAGCTCGGTTATCCAAATTTTTTCTAGTCTTTTAACCCTTATCGGTACAATCACAGTCATGCTTCTATTAAGTCCAATGCTTACAGCTATTACCTTGTTGATCATTCCTTTAATGGTGATTGGAATGAAATGGATTACGAAAAGGACCGGTCAGTTATTTAAATATCAACAAAAAAATCTAGGAGAATTAAATGGTTATATTGAAGAGGCCATTTCAGGCCAAAAAATGATTAAGGCCTATTCACAGGAAGATCGAATTTTAAAAGAATTCATTGTCAAAGGTGAGGAATTAAGGAATTCAGGCTTCTGGGCTCAAACGATATCAGGTTTTATTCCGAAAGTCATGAATATGTTGAATAATCTTAGTTTTGCTGTCATTGCTTGTATTGGCGGTTTGTTTGCTTTAAATGGCTTGGTTACAATTGGAGTCATTGTTATTTTTGCAGAGTATGCAAGGCAATTTACTCGTCCATTAAATGATCTTGCCAATCAATTTAATACATTGTTATCTGCAATTGCCGGAGCTGAAAGAGTTTTTGATATTCTTGAAGAAGACATAGAAAAGGACAACCAATCCAGGGATGATGAAAGTATAGATATTAAGGGTGAGGTTGTGTTTGAAAATGTATCGTTTTCTTATGAAGAAGGAGAGGACCGGCAAACAATTGAACATGTTTCTTTTCATGCTTCACCTGGTGAAATAATTGCCTTAGTCGGTCCAACAGGAGCTGGAAAAACAACGTTAATTAACCTTATCACTCGTTTTTATGATGCGGATGATGGAAGAATAGTCATTGATGGAATAGATATTCATGACATTGGAAGAGATACACTACGAAAACAGATGGCATTTGTTTTACAAGATACATTCCTATTTCAAGGAACAGTAATGGAAAATATTCGTTATGGACGTTTAAATGCAACGGACGAAGAAGTTATAGAGGCTGCAAAGTTAGCGAATGCAGATTCTTTCATTCAAAAGCTTCCAAATGGCTACGATACGCTAATTCATCATGATGGAAATGGAATTAGTCATGGCCAAAAGCAGTTATTAGCTATTGCAAGAGCCATGCTAGCAAATCCTAAAATCCTGGTGTTAGATGAGGCAACAAGCAGCATTGATACAATCACAGAGCTGGTTATTCAGGAAGCCCTATTAAGATTAATGAAGGGAAGAACAACTTTTGTGATTGCTCATAGACTGAATACGATTCAAAATGCTGATCAAATTATTGTATTAAAGGATGGAAAAATTATTGAAAAAGGCACACACAACGAATTAATAGAGAAAAAAGAATTTTATTATGACATGCAGGCGCAACATGCTGCAATCCATTAAGAAGATTATAGAATATAGTCTTCTTTTTATTTTATATTAGAAAAATTTTACAGATGATCGTCAATCATTACCAGTAGAACTGATCATGAATGTAGAATGAAAAATGATATAATTAACTATCCTAATATAGAGAAAAAGGTCGCCTGTTAAATAAGTCTTGAACATCAATGTTCTATCATAAACTTAGATAGAGACAGCGTTGCTATTTCAGGTTATAGCGATTCCTGCAAAATGTTCACATGGTCATGCTCGACATTGTGAAGCTTTTGCACAATCTATTATTGCCTGAAAAGTAAATCAGTTAGTTTAAATGTTTAGAGTTTATACGATTAATATTTTGAATGACTTTAAAGTGTTACAAAATACATGTACATCAGTTGTTATGACTGATTTTCCACAAATGTTTTTTAGATAATAAAATTTTAACTTTATTTTTTTAGCAGAGATAATTTATTTTATTACAATAAAATTAAATTGTGAGATCCTCTGACATTTCTATTGTGTTCTATGGGCGTATTGATTATAATCTCTGTAGAAAGAAAATTCTGTATATTTAAAAAAGGGGGTTGTGTATTTGGAGGGGTTTGTTTCGGCATTAAACGGAGTTTTATGGAGTACACCGGTTATTTACATCTTACTTGGTGTTGGTCTACTGTTTTCGATCTTAACTCGATTTTTACAGGTAAGGCATATTAAAGAAATGGTAAGGCTGATGTTCCAGGGGAAGAGCTCTGAAGCTGGCGTTTCCTCTTTCCAAGCACTCGCGATCGCACTTTCCGGACGTGTTGGAACAGGTAATATCGCTGGGGTTGCTACAGCAATTGCTTTTGGTGGACCTGGAGCAGTTTTTTGGATGTGGGCGATAGCTTTTATTGGGGCGTCAAGTGCATTCATTGAATCAACTCTTGCTCAAATTTATAAGGTTAAGCAAGATGGACAATACCGTGGCGGTCCAGCCTACTTTATTGAAAAAGGAATTGGGTGGAAATGGTTTGCTGTACTGTTTGCCTTTGCGGCATTGGTTGCAATGGCCATTTTAATGCCTGGTGTGCAAGCTAATTCCATTGCACTTGGGATGGAAAATGCGTTCGGCATTCCGAAAGCAGCAACAGGTTTAGTTGTTATTGCATTATTAGCCTTTATTATTTTTGGCGGGGTTAAACGAATTGCTACAGCTGCACAATTTATTGTGCCGTTCATGGCGTTAGGATATATTGCTTTATCACTTGTTATTATTTTAATGAATATTACAGAACTGCCTGGAGTTATTTCCCTTATTTTTAGCAGTGCATTTGCTTTAGATTCTGCTTTTGGTGGTTTAATCGGTATGGCGATTTCCTGGGGAGTAAAACGCGGAATTTACTCAAACGAGGCAGGTCAAGGTACCGGTCCGCATATGGCAGCAGCAGCAGAGGTTTCACATCCTGCTAAACAAGGTTTAGTTCAAGCTTTTTCTGTTTATATTGATACGTTATTTGTTTGTTCAGCAACAGCATTTATGATTCTTTTCACAGGTTTATATAATACTCAGGCACCTGATGGTTCATTTATCGTGAATAGATTAGAAGGTGTTGAAGCAGGTCCAGGATTTACACAAGCTGCAATTGACAGTGTAATCCCAGGATTTGGTGCAGGGTTTGTTGCGATTGCGCTATTCTTCTTTGCTTTTACAACAATTATGGCGTATTACTATATTGCTGAAACGAATATTGCCTATTTGCTTCGTGGGAAAAGTAATAAAATTCCAATGCTGTTCCTTAAGGTTGTTTTATTAGCTGCAACATTCTATGGGGCAGTAAAAACGGCAAGCTTAGCTTGGGCATTAGGCGATGTTGGATTAGGAATTATGGTATGGCTGAATGTTATCGCAATCTTAATTTTAGCTAAGCCAGCTTTATTGGCACTAAAAGATTATGAGCGTCAGAAGAAAGAAGGGAAAGATCCTGTCTTTGATCCTAAAGCATTAGGAATTAAAAATGCTGACTATTGGGAAACCGAATATAAAAAAGATCAAGATCAAGCTTCTTAAAGAAAAGGAAAAATGGGTTGACCTATTTTGGTTAACCTATTTTTTTGTGTAAATTTCTCCTTAATTGTACAAGATAAAAAAGATTATTTTTGGTTTGATTAAGGAGGATAAATCAATGTCCAAGCAAGGAAAACAAAATGCAGAGCAAACGAGTCAGCAATTAGCAAAGCAGAAGGCGAAAAATGATGTTGAGTTTGGTTCTGATGTACAAGCAGGGAATAGTCAGCACCAAAGCCAAAAGAAAAGCGGCAAACAAGTTAACAAAAAATAATGATACTAAGTAAAAGCTAAGGACAGTTCCAGTATTTTTGGAACTGTCCTTAGCAAGTTTATCTCACTACTTTACGGGCGTAAGCCCCGCGCTTATAGAAGTCTCACTTTATTGAAGCTGACTCTTTACGTCTTCAGGTATATGCTTACTTGGAATAGATCCATACCATATATTTCCGTCAGTAAGAGTTAATTTCACATAGTATACATCTACTTCTGAGTACTCTGAGAAATGGTAGATGAGTGTGGAAATTGTTTCTTTTTCCGTGACTGTTGCATGTTTCACACCACTTTGGAAAATTTCTTCGGGCATATAAATATCCTTTTGAGCTTTATGAGGAATATATGTCACTTCTGCCTTTGAAATATCGTTCTCATCAATTCGGGCATTCTCTAAATAACCGTGCTGATCCAGCCATTTCGTAATAGACGTGTATGATTTCTTCCAATCTATTAAATGACCTTCAAATGATTGAGGTGTATCACTATTATTATTTTTATATTGCATTTCGATATAAGCCCAAGGGGCAGTTGTGCTTACGATATCTTCTACTGACTGTGAAAGGAAATCTTCTTCAATCGCTTTTCTTAATTCTGCTATTTCTTTTTCATCGGTAATTGTTACTGGATTATGTTGGTGGCTTGGTCCGTATGGAACGATCCGTATGTTGATAACATCTTCTTTCTGAATCTGTGAAAATTCAGGTAAATTGATTTTATAATCCTTTGCTTCCAAAATTGGTTTAAGCTCTTCCTGTAAAGCATCTACAGGGATGTAATACTCCCGTCTCAGTTCTTGACCATTATTTAAACGGTATACAAACACACCTGATATCTTATGAAGATGAGTATCCTTTTGCTTTTCGATAAAATCTCTTTGGTTAATAATCTCTTCATGCAGGTTTCTTATATCTTGTATATAAAGCTTTGAGTCAGAGTATGGATTCACATTGTTTCGCGTTAATTCTTGTAAGTGATAAGACTCGCCAAAGTACACTTCTTCGATCTGATCCATTCTTGGAAGTTTTGTTTCATAGTTAAATAGATCTGTTTTAATACTAAACAGAATAGCGACGAACACAATACTATATACAACAAAGCCAGTAAAGAAGCGGAAATGCAGAATACGCCATGTTTTTTGTAAAATCATTTCTGATGCCGTGTACCCGATTAAGGCACCCGTAATATAACCAAATATAATCCAATTCCAGTTTAATGTACCTGAAACAGAAAAATATGTTCCGCCAAGAATCATACAGCAAAAGGTGACACCATATTTAAAGATTGGCTTCATAAATGAGAAGGTGATGACTTCTGTTGCTCTTTCAAGTTGTCTAAAACGATAAAGGATTAAACCCAAAACAAATGCAAAGATGGTTAATCCAGAATAGGTCACTAATTCTAAAATTGAGTATGGTTTACTTTCTCCCCAGTTTTCAACAAAGCGGATGAAGGGAGATAAATACATGAATTTTTCTTCAATGAAAATAGGTGTAAAGCCAAAAAGCAGATAGGACAGATTATAAGAAACAAGTGCAACCATGCCTAGTGGCAAAAAGAGAAATACATATGTTAGGATTGCTTGTACTGTTGTCATCCCTGTAATAAATCCAACAGCAACTGGAAAAGCGAACATCATACATGTTAACAAACTAATGAGACCTGTCCATGCTAATAAATCAGAAACAGTTAAAATTCCCTTAAATCCTTCAATAGAATTTGTTACGAAAAAAGTAATGATTGTGGTAAGGATTATTGGGATAATTAATAAGATAAGCCCGCTAATAATATGGCTAAAATATAAGGTTTCTCTCCTGATTGGTAGGCTGTGTACCATATCGACAGATGATTCGTTTTGGATATAGCGAAACAGTAACAGGGCAGCTGCAACAGGAATTAAAAAATAGAGAAATACTTGTATCTCAGTATTGACTTTTACATAAGTATCAAAATCTGAAAAGATAATATATTCTCTTGATGCAAGCTGAAGGAGTCCTAAAGGAACAGTGAATATTAAACCGAGAAAGTAGACAAGGCTAATCCATCCATATTGTCTGAAATCCTGTTTAATTACCGTACTTTTAAAGAAGGATTTTTTCGATTTCATAGCCTACATCCTCCATTTCATAAATGAAAATTTCTTCTAGCGTTAAAGGTAATAAATCATAAAGTAACACATTAAAGGAGTAGATAATTTTGTTAATCTGTTCTTCACTTCCTCGAACAATTAACAGTGAGACACTACCGCGCTTTTCGTGGTGAAGAATATTTAATTGATTTAAAAGATGCTCTTCATGGGTAGGATCAGCTAATGCTAATTGAACTTTATGAGTATCAGATTTAATATCATCTATTTCCTTCTCGATAAGGATTTTTCCGTTATGCATAATTCCAACATGATCACATAAATCTTCAATTTCTCGTAGATTGTGAGATGAAATGATAACAGTAAGTTCTCTCTCTGCCACATCTTGAAATAGTAAGTTTTTTACTTTTTGCCTCATCACAGGATCGAGTCCATCAATAGGCTCGTCAAGAATTAAAATATCAGGCATGGCAGATAATGCTAGCCAGAAAGCAACCTGTCGTTTCATTCCTTTGGACAACCGGTGCACTTTCCGATTTACATCAATGTTAAAGGCAGATTTCAGTTGATCAAAACGATCTTTACTCCAGCCAGGGTAGTATTCTTTATAGTGAGCAGCCATCTGAGCAACAGTAGCTTGAGGGAAGAAATAAAGAAGATCAGGAATAAAGACGACTTTTTCTTTCACAGCTACATTTTCAAATACAGGGAGATCATTTATTTCGATCGTACCTTTATCAGGACGGTTAATGCCTGCAATCATTTTTAATAGCGAGGTTTTTCCTGCACCATTTGATCCGAGTAAGCCATATATGGATCCTTTTTTCACTTGGAGTGTAAGATCATTAACAGCTAGGTGTTTATCGTACTTTTTACTTATAGATTGTACTCTAATCATCTCTCTTTACTCCCTTTGCTTGTTGATGTGCCTCATGAAATAAAACATATAAATCTTCTTTGGTTAATCCAAGGTAAATGGCTTCTGCTATAAGCTTTTTGATATCCTGTTTCAGTTCCAGCAGCTTTTGGTCACTGGTCATTTGTTCAATAGCCGCCACAAAATTTCCTTTGCCTTTAATGGAATATACATACCCTTGGTTTTCGAGTTCTCGATAAGCTCTTTGGATGGTATTTGGATTAACAGTTAATTGACTTGAAAGCATTCTTACTGATGGTAATTGTTCATCAGGTTTAAGAATGCGATGAATGATGAGCTCTTTGATCTTGTCAACTAACTGCTCATAAATGGGCTTTCTGCTTCTTACATCAAGCTGAAACATTCGTGACCCCCTTCGCCTTAACTGTATTAATAATGTTAGTACAGTTAATATAGTATATGCTTGTTGCAGAGAATGCAATCATAAATTGAGAAATATTTTCCAATCTTTATTTCGTATGTTGTCACCAGCCGCTTGCGCTTTTCTAAAAAGATAAAAAGTATAAAATTCTGTATATGGTTTTGGTGTCTAGCTCCAGCGGCTAGCCCCTCGAGGTCATAAGACAATTTGGAATTGAAGGTAAAGAACACCTTCTATTCCAAATTGTCTTATGCTTGTCGGGGCTAATCAAGCCGCTTGCGCTTTTCTAATTACCGACTACCTGTTATTCTATACAGAGATAAAACTGTGAGGGATTGAATAACATGAGTATATTGCAGGTGGAAAATTTATATAAAACATACGGTGAGAAGGTTTTGTTTGATCATATTTCTTTTACGATTGCAGCAAAACAACGGATTGGTTTAATTGGTGTAAATGGTACTGGTAAATCGACATTATTGAAGGTCATTGCCGGAATTGAGTCAGCTGATTCAGGGGAGATTACTCATTCTAATTCAATACGAATTGAGTATTTGCCACAGCAGCCTGAGTTAACTGAGGGCTTGTCAATACTTGAACAAATTTATTTCGGTGATGCGCCAATCATGCAGGTTATGAGAGAGTATGAGCTTGCTTTAAGTGAATTGGAGAAGGATCCGGAAAATGAAGCAAAATTAAAGCAATTAATGAATATGCAGCAAAAAATGGATCAGCATGATGCGTGGGAGGCTAATACTGTCGCTAAAACCGTTCTGACGAAATTAGGGATTACAGATTTTCAAAAACCTGTTACGTATTTATCAGGTGGACAGAAGAAGCGTGTGGCTATTGCGAAAGCACTTATTCAGCCAGCTGATATTCTTATATTGGATGAACCGACAAACCATCTTGATAATGAAACAATTGAATGGCTGGAAGGATTCTTGGCCCAGTATAAAGGCTCCATTGTGCTTATAACACATGACCGCTATTTTCTAAATCGAGTGACAAATCAAATCTTTGAGCTGGATCAAGGACAGCTCTATACGTATTCGGGGAACTATGAAGTATTTTTAGAAAAGAAAGCAGAACGAGAAATAAATGCCGAACAGGCTGAAGAGAAAAGACAAAACTTATTAAGACGAGAGCTGGCCTGGCTTAGAAGAGGAGCAAAAGCTAGAACGACAAAGCAAAAGGCACGAATTGGGAGAGTTGAAGAGCTTCAGGAACAAAAAGGACCAACAGCTAAACAGGATGTGGACTTTGCAATTGGTTCAACTCGCCTAGGGAAAAAGGTGCTGGAGCTTGAGCATATTTCAAAAGCGTATGATGGCAGGCAGCTTATTAACGACTTTAGTTACTTGGTAAACCCAGGTGAAAGACTTGGCATTATTGGTCCTAATGGAACGGGAAAATCCACTCTTTTAAACATTATGGCAGGCCGCATCAAACCTGATGAGGGAACGGTTGATGTAGGAACAACTGTGAAGATTGGGTTTTATACACAGGAACAGGAAGAAATGGACGAAAACCTTAGAGTTGTCGAGTATATTAAAGAAACAGCGGAGGTTGTGTATACCATTGACAATCAAGTCATCACGGCTGAACAAATGCTTGAACGCTTCTTATTTCCAAGATCTGCTCAGTGGACATACATTCGTAAGTTGTCTGGCGGGGAAAGACGAAGACTTTACTTATTAAAAGTATTAATGGAAGAACCGAATGTTCTCTTCTTGGATGAGCCGACAAATGATTTGGACACACAAACGTTAAGCGTACTGGAGGATTATTTAGATCAATTTCCAGGAGTCGTTTTAACTGTTTCGCATGATCGCTATTTCCTTGATCGTGTTGTGGATCACTTAATTGCGTTTGAAAAAGGCGGACATATCGCCAGGTTCCAAGGAAGTTATTCAGAATACATGGAAGAGAAAAAGCTTCAAGAAATAATGAAGGAAAAAGAGAGCCCTTCATCAGAGAAGGTAATGTATAAAAAAGAAAAGAAAAAACGACTCTCATATAAAGAACAACAGGAATGGGAGCAAATTGAGGATAAAATTTCAGACCTTGAAGAACGGAAAGTACAACTTGAGCAGGAAATTGCAGCTGCTGGAAGTGACTTAGGAAAAGTAACCGAGCTATATAAAGAACAAGAACAGGTTGAGAAGAAATTAGAGGAAACAATGGAACGATGGGAAGAGTTATCACTTCTTGTTGAAGAGATTGAACAAAACCAATAATGGAAAGGCCTAAAGCAGTAAGAAAGATTGCTTTAGGTCTTTTTGTACTATAAGAAAATATAAAAAACTAAGGCTTTCGGCATTAGGATTTTGCGACAAGCCAAGTTTTTCTAATATAGTAGGTAAGGCTCAGAAAGTACCTTTATTCACATTGTGATCATATGAAATGAATGGTTTATACTAGAGTTAACATAGAAAAGGAGTATCCAAATGAAAACGAAGGATGATATAAGACATAGGGTATGGAGTCAGCTCACAGAGGAGAAAAATGGCCGTTTTCCATTTCCGTTAGTGAATCGAATTCCCAATTTCAAGGGTGCTGAATTAGCAGCTGCACATATCGCTCAATTACCTATTTACAAAGAAGCAAAAGTTGTGAAAGTAAATCCAGATGCTCCACAGCTTCCGTTAAGAAGACAAATTCTTATAGATGGGAAAGTGTTACTTGTCCCAACTCCACGTCTAAAGGCAGGTTTTATAATGGTTAAGCCAGAATGGGTTCCTGCAGGAGAAGAAAGAAAAGCGGCAAGCTTAAGTCATATAAAATCATATGGTAAAGAAATACCGTTAACTGAAATCCCTCGTATTGACTTAATGGTTGTTGGTTCTGTTGCCATTCATCCTGATGGGAGAAGGCTCGGCAAAGGAGAAGGATATGCAGACCGGGAGTATGCAATTATACGAGAGCTTGGAAACCCGCCAGTTCCAATTGTGACTTCAATTCATAGTACACAATTAGTCAATGAAGATATTCCAAGAGATACATATGATTTAACAGTTGATTGGATTTCAACAGAAAAAGGGATAACCCAAACGAATTCACCGTATGAAAAACCTAGCGGGGTAGAATGGGAACATGTATCAGATGAAGAAATGGAAGAGATGCCTGTGTTAAAACAACTTTGGGAGCTTAAATATATAAAATAGAAGAAGTAGAATGCAAAAAGATCATAAGAGGTGACCAAATTGGTTACAAACACTGAACAACTAGAAGAAGAGGCGATAAAATTTCTAAACGCCGTTTATCATGAGCTCGGTAAATCAAATGATGAGCTAGAGTTGAGGATAAAAGATGTAAAAGAACAGATAGCTGAAGCAGGCTATTATGAACATACATTTGAAGAGCTCGAACATGGTGCGAAAATGGCTTGGCGAAATAGCAATAAGTGTATTGGAAGACTATTTTGGAATTCTTTGACCGTTTTTGATGAGCGAAAAGCAGATTCAGAAGAGGATGTATTCGAAGCTTTGCAGCACCATATCGCTTTTGCTGCAAACTCAGGTAAAATTAGACCGACAATTACGATCTTTAAGCCTTCATTGGGAAGAGACGAGTGTTTACGTATATGGAATCACCAGCTAATTCGTTATGCAGGTTATGAAGCAGAACATGGAGTTATCGGCGATCCAGCCTCTTTAGATTTTACAAAACAGTGTGAAAAGCTAGGGTGGAGAGGGGAAGGCACCCAATTTGATATTTTACCCTTAGTTATTCAACTAAATGGCCGTAGTCCTAAGTGGTTATCTTTATCAAAAAAGGATATTTTAGAAGTACCTATTATCCATCCGGATATAGAAGGGTTTGCAGATTTGCAAATTAAATGGTATGGAGTGCCGATTATTTCAGATATGATGTTGGAAATTGGCGGGATCATATACTCTGCAGCACCTTTTAATGGATGGTATATGGAGACAGAGATTGGTGCAAGAAATCTTGCGGATTCATTTCGTTACAACGTCTTACCAAAGGTAGCTTCACTGATGAATTTAGATACTAGAACACATGCAACACTTTGGAAAGATAGAGCATTAGTAGAATTAAATGTTGCTGTTTTATACTCATTTAAAACTGCAGGGGTTAGTATTGTCGATCACCATACAGCTGCACAACAATTCAAGTATTTTGAAAAAAATGAGCATGCCAACTGTAGACATCTTACTGGTGATTGGACATGGTTAATTCCACCTGTATCACCAGCGACGACCCATATCTTTCACAAAAGCTATGAAAACACGGTGGTAAAGCCAAATTACTTTTACCAGCATCGCCCTTATTAATAAAAGGATGACTCTAAGGAAATATAACCTGAGAGTCACCCTTAATTATTCTATTTAGTTACTTAGAATGCTTTTCTAGTAAGTTAGCTAGAAAATGCTTTTTATAGCTTTCGAGTTTTCTCTCTTCATGACGGCGAACGCCTAACTTCTTCAGTTCTTGTACATACCATCCCTTGCTTCCGTAATGCATTGAAATCACCCTTTCAGCTTATTTTTTAGAAGTAAAAACTTACTATATCCCTTTAAAACGGGACAAAAATAGCCTCTAATCCATAAGGAATAGAAGCTATTTTAAGTTTTGTGGTGCCATTGTAACATCTATAAAAAGCAGTGAAAAGGGGTGAATTTTTATGAATTTCTTAAAAGTGCTTCATGAAGGGGATGGAGAGAGAAAATTTTATTCTCATACTCTCTATTTCTTTCTAATTTGCTTCTGCCTGCTCTATCGATTTCGTTTGTGCCTTTTGAAACATGACATAATATAAAAAGCCGCTAAAAAATGCAAGTGCACCGAGGATGATGAATGTAACTTGATAGCCAAACCATAACGACATTGGTATAGCAATCGGTGCGATTGTTCTGCCAATTGTATAACGCAGGCTCGCTGCAGCGAAATATTGTCCCCGCATATGTTCTGGAGCAAGCTTTGACACAAATGTTTGTTGCATTCCTGCGGTCATGAGCTCTGCAAGAGTAAAGACAGCCATAGCCATGATAAATAACCATATAGACTCGGTAAATCCGAATACAATCATGGAAATGCCATATACAATTGAAGAGAGAATAAAGACATTTCGTTCTTTATATTTAGTCATCCACTTTGTGATGATAATGGTTAATAGTGCAACAAGTAAGCCGTTTTCAGATAAGATAATTCCAAAAACCTGCTCCCCATTTAGAGTTAATGACCAATTGCCAATTGAAAACAGCTCTTGCTGATGGATTGTTTCTGTAATATAAACAGGAAGAATCATGTCTAACTGCATAAAGGTAAGTGCAACGAGAACTCCAGCTATGATATAAAGTAAAAATGTTTTGTCACGAAAAATAATTTGATAATCCTGAACCTGGTTAACGATCGTGCTGTACCATTTAGCAGTTTGCTCATTCGTACTCGTTTTGTATGGAGGAGCTGTTTCTCTTGTTTGTTTTGCTAATAAAAGAGAAAGGAAGATACAGACCATCCCGGCTGCTAGTAATACCTCAAATGGATGTTCAGTATAGAAAATGGCCCCTAAAATTGGTCCAATGACAACAGCTATATTAATAGATGTATAGAAGACAGCAAAAACACTGCTTCGATGTTTTTCTTCCACAACATCAGCGACCATAGCCTGTGAAGCTGGCCAATAGAAGGCACCGAAAATTCCTGCAAAAGTAAAACAAATAAAACCTAATATCGGTAATTCAAGCCAAGGAGAATTAGAGAAAGCAAAAATAATGAAGGCTATTCCTTGACCAAATGATGCAAGAACCATCATTGTTTTTCTCCCGAACCGATCAGCGAAATATCCGCCCATTAAATTTGCAAGAACAGAGAACACTTGCGATATAATAAGAAAGAAACCAGCTTTTTCTTTGCCAAACTCGCCGGCAAAATAAATCGCTAAAAAAGGAAAGAACATCCAATAGGTGATGTTCATTAATGCTTCACCGAACAAACGTATTTTAAGGTTTGTATCCCAGTCTTTAATTCTCATGATTGAAAACCTCAATTCATCATTTCTACCGTACTCATCATACTCTTTCGGGACTCGAAATACAACGAGATTTTTAATATTTTACAAAAATAGTAAACAAGGAGTAGAAGCAAATGGATCTTTTTTCAATAATAGCCGAGGATAGGATAAAAAAAGCGATTGAAGAAGGTGAATTTGACAATCTTCCTGGTCAAGGAAAACCATTGAAATTGGATGATATGTCTCATATTCCAGAAGAGTTGCGGGTGGCATACAAAGTATTAAAAAATTCAAATATGCTTGATGATGTTGAAAAGCTAAAAAAAGACATCAGCTCAATCGATGATCTTCTTCTTGCATGTGATGATATAAAAGAAACCGAAGAGTTAAAACATAAAAAAAGAGAAAAACAAATCAAGATTGAAACGTTAATGAAAAAAAGAAATGCATTTAATTCTCCAGCTTCATCTTTTTATAAAGACAAGGTTTTGGATCGGTTTAAATAAGAGCATAGCTAAGTTATTTTAGTTCTTTGCATTCTATGAACAAAAAGTATTTAGGTTGATTGAAGCGAGCATCCTGTAGCTGCAATCAACCTTGCAAATACTTATTAATTAAGAACAAAGTATGTGAAACAGTCTTGGTGATAAAGCACTTTCTGAGTTTGAACAAAAAACAATATTTAGGTATTGAGGGCTATTTTCAAAAATAAGGTAATAATTTTTATGCAAAACGTGCAAAATGGACAGTACAAAAATAATGAGGAGGGCTAAAGTGAAAAAAACAATGTATGCTTTTATTCTTTTTGGCCTTATTCTAATGTCAGGCTGCCAAGCAATGAATGAAGAGCAACCGGAACAAGCAAAGGAAACAGAGGAAACAAATCCTGAAGAAGGATTGAATGAAGAAGTGCCTGAAAAATCTGAGGAAGAAATGGTACTTGAAGAGGCAAGTAAAGTAATTTCACTCTTAAAAGACAAGGATGCTGAAGAACTTGCAAACTATGTTCATGAAGATAAGGGTGTATTGTTTTCTCCATATGCTCATATTGAAGAAGATGCTGTAACCGTTAAGAAAGAAGAGGTAGTCGAAGTTTTTCAATCCCAGGAAAAAAAGACATGGGGGACGAGAGATGGAAGCGGGGAACCAATTGAGCTTACACCTCGTGAGTATTATTCTGAGTTTGTTTATGATGCTAAATACCATGAAGCAGATGAAGTGGTCCTAGACCCAACAGAACCAAGGGGAAATACTCTAAAAAATATAAAAGAGCTCTTCCCTGATGCACGTGTGGTTGAATATTATGTTAAAGGAACAGAGGAAAATGACAATATGGACTGGAAAGCATTAAACCTCGTGTTTGAAAAAGATCAGACAGGTGAGTGGAAGCTTGTCGCAGTTGTTCATGATCAATGGACAATTTAGAAAGAAAATATAGCTCTGGCGCTTTTTACGAGTGCCAAGGGCTTTTTGTATTGGCTCTTTATTAAATGATTGTTGTTTTTTATATGGGTTCTTTAAATAAAAATCAACCTTTCTCCTATACTAATTACATAACAACAATGTTTGCGAAAACAGTCTTTGTATTAAAGGGGAAGAGGACATTTAATTTATTCTACTATTTAGTTTGTACGGTGATGAACAAGGTGCTTGCGCTTTTCTATTCACAACTACCTGGGCTTTTTAATAATATATATAAAAGCCTAGAAGGGAAGAGAAGTTGATGTGGTATTGGATCATATTGATTGTACTTGGTTCCTTTTTGATGGTTTTAATCGGTCTTTATTTGATAAGCAAACTGCTTCTTTCGCCAAAAAGAGTACCTTATGAAAAAACGTTTAAGCTTGGCATTCAAAAAGGAGAAATCGATGATCAAGTCTTTCATGCGATGAAAAAGGAAGAGCTTTATATCCCATCATATTATGGCTACAAGCTCCATGGCATGCTGTTTCCTGTGGGCGATAGCAAGAAAGTGATGATCATTGCACATGGTATAAAATGGTCATTGTTTGGGAGCTTTAAATATGTTGAGATGTTTCAAAAAAGAGGCTTTAACGTCTTATTGTGTGATCATAGATTCCATGGATTAAGCGGTGGGAAATATACATCATATGGTTATTTTGAAAAAGATGATTTAAAGGCTTGGATTGATTACTTTTCAACTAGAATGGGTGAAGGTGTTTTCATCGGATTGTTAGGAGAATCTTTAGGAGCGGCATCTGCATTGGAAGCAAGTAAACGAGATCAGCGTGTGAAGTTTTGTATTGCAGATTGTGCCTTTAGTGACTTTCCATCATTGTTGCGATTAAGGCTGAAGCTGGATTTTAAACTTCGGTTTTATCCGATTATCGATTTGGTGAGCTTTATTATTAAGCTCAGGCACGGGTGGAGCTTTCCGGAGGTCTCTCCGATAAAAGGGTTAGAAAAAACAAAAACCCCTATTTTATTTATACATGGGAAAGAGGATGGCTTTATCCCTTTGCAAATGACATTAGATATGTTTAAGAGGAAAATGGGAAATAAGAAGCTGTACCTAGTTCCTCGTGCTGGTCATGCAGAAGCGTTCAATATTGATCCTAAAGGGTATGAAAAGAAGGTTATTGATTTTATCAAAGAAATCGAATCTGTGTATATTAGAGATAAAGCCAACTTGTGTTAAGTTGGCTAGTGTGTAGACAAAGTAAAATTGCTAGCCTTCAGACTGATTGCTAACGCTTGCCTTTCGAGGCACGAAGCCTTGAGAGGAGCGGAGTTACCGTGGGTGGTAATGAGCACCGCAGCAAGGTGAGTAACGAAGAAAGCGAGCGTTTGTCAACAGTCTGAGCCAACTTGTGTTAAGTTGGCTTTCAAATCGTTTCCCTACCCCAGGTTCCACTCCTCATGGAGCTTTGGTACATCTGAGATAAGCTGTTGAGTATATGGATGCTGCGGGTTTATTAGAACTTGGTCAGCATTCCCTTGTTCAACAATTTTTCCTTTTTCCATGATGTAAAGGGTGTCGCTTACATAATAGGCTAATCCCACATCATGTGTAATAAATATAATGGTCATATCATTTTCATCTCTTAGCTTTAGTAACATATCTAATATGGTGGAGCGAGAGCAGGCATCAACCATGGACGTTGGCTCATCAGCTAGGAGTACCTTTGGATGAAGGAGAAATATTCTTGCAATCATTAGCCGCTGCATTTGTCCGCCCGATAGTTCAAATGGATACTTATTATACAATTCCTCGAACTTAAGGTTTACAAATGTACAAGCTTCTTTCATTTTTTCGAACCGTTCTTCTTTTGAGAGTTTTAGCCCTTGCAGATCGATACAGTCATTTAACAGCTTTTCTACCTTGTGAAACAAGTTGAAGGATGAAAACGGGTCTTGGAAAATCGCTTGGATATCTTGCCAATAAGCTTTCCTGTCACGATGGCTTTTTAGTTTGCGAGGCTTGCCTTTGTATTCAATTTCTCCGCTTGTTTCTTTTAAAAGCCCCATAACAATTTTGGCAAGTGTTGTTTTACCGCTTCCGCTTTCTCCAACAATCGAAATGATCTCACCACGGTGGAAGGCAAAGTTGACATGATCAACGGCAGTATTTTTGTTTTTACCATAACCAAAAACCTTGGTAATATTTTTGCCGCTAATTAAAATCTCCTGCTCATGCTTCATTTGCATACCACTCCTTTAGTGTGTCACTGTCAACCCGACATCGGTATAAACGGTCACCTATGTGTTTGGTCGTCACCTTGCCGCTCTTACATTCGTCTGTCGTGTAAGTACATCTGTCAGCAAATCGGCAGCCTTGTATTTTCTTTTTTAAATTTGGCGGTGCACCAGGAATCGCTGCCAGCTTATGGTCCTTCATACCGGTCTCAGGAACAATGATAGATCCCATCAATTTTTTTGTGTAAGGATGAATCGGGTTGAAGATGACTTCATCTGCTTTTCCTCTCTCTACTATTTCACCTGCATACATAACCATTATTTCATCTGTCACATGGTATAGTAATGGCAGCTCATGAGTAATGAAGATTAATGAGCGGATGAACTTTTTATCTAGTAAGTCTTTTAAAAGCTTTATAACAACTTTTTGTGATGTAACATCAAGAGCGGATGTTGGTTCATCGGCAATCAGAACCTTAGGGTTTAAAATTGTTGAGATAGCAATAACCGTTCTTTGCTTCATACCGCCGGATAACTCGTTAGGATATGAATTTAAAACCTTAGAAGACAGGTTTAATGTTTCAAACCTTTGAGCAGCCATTTCATAAACTTGCTTTTTTGTTAGTTCAGGACGGTGTTCTTTCATAATATCTTCGATAAATTGAATGATTTTAATCGTTGGATTCAGAGCATTCATTGCAGCCTGTGGAATATAGGCGATTTCTCTACCTAGCACTTGCTTTCTAAGCTTTTCTTTTTCTAGTTTCATAATATCCACATCATTAATTGAAATGGATCCGCTGCCGAAATGGAGCGGAGGAAAATAGAATCCCATTAAGCTTAGAGCCAATGTAGATTTACCACACCCTGATTCACCGGCAATCCCGATCGTTTTGCCGTCTTCAAGATGAAAATCGACGCCATCAACAGCATATACTTTCTCTTTTAGTCTTGTTTTATAGTAGGTTTTTAGATCTTTTACTTCTAAAATATGTTTACTCATTTTTCTTAACTCCTTATCTTAGGATTGAAAATTTCATCCATACCAGTGTTCATAAGATAGAGGGAAAACGTGATGATCGCAATGGCAACAGCAGCAGGAATAAAAGCCCACCATGCACCAGAAACAGGAGCTTCAAATATTAAAGCCCAGTTCATAATAATTCCAAGAGAAATCGTGTTGTACGGCCCTAAACCAAGCATGGAAATGGAGGCTTCTGATAAAATCCCTGATGCTGTTTGCAGCACAAATGCCATAACAACGTAAGACATAATGTAAGGAAGAATCTCGAATAAAATGATTCTTGGTGTGCTATGTCCTGAAATTTTTGCGATATTCACATGGTCTCTGTTTCGGAGAGAAGAAGTTTGAGCTCTTACTGCACGAGCTGTCCAAGGCCAGCTTGTGATACCGATAACTATCGCAGTAATTAACGTACTTCTGGAATCAATGCTCACTGAGATTAAAATTAAGACGATGAAGGAAGGGATGACAATGAAAATATTTGTTACAGCTGTTAAAAAATCATCAACAATCCCTCCGATGTATCCTGCTGACAACCCAATGATTAACCCGATGATGGTTGCACTTAAACCGGCAACTAAACCTACAAAGATGGATGTTTTTATTCCGTAGACGAGCTCTAAAAACAAGTCTCTTCCAAAGTTGTCTGATCCCAATAATAATTCCGCACTCGGAGGCTGAAAGGCTAATGCCACCATTTCAGTAGGATCATTCGTATTGATTAACGGGTAAATCGTGACAAAAGCAAGCATTAATAGGAAGGTAATAGCACCAATTAAAAATTTAGGGGAGCGAATTAATATTTGAACAGAACTATTCATATTTATTCTTCCTCCATTTGTGTCGCTTTGATTCTCGGATCAACTAACCCATATATGATCTCAATGGTAAAGTTGGCTAAAAGAACGGAAATCGCAATGAGTAGGGTAGCACCTGAGATTAGTGGGTAATCTAGTTGTCGAATGGCTGTAAATAGCCATGTTCCAATACCAGGGTAACTAAAGACAATTTCTGTAATCAGCGATCCGCCTATCATCGTGCCAATTGATAAAGCAAGACCCGTAATTTGCGGAAGCATTGCATTTTTAAAAACATATCTAGCGATCGTAGAATCTTTTATGCCTAAAAGCTTGCTGTATAACACGTAATCTGTGTTTAATTCATAGATGGACATTTCTCTCATCCCGATAGCTTGACCACCAATTGTGACTAAAACAATGGAGATGAAGGGGAGAAAGTGATGACTGATGACTGATCCGATAAATTCAAAACTTAAATTTGGTGTCATTTGATAATTGTATCCACCTGAGGTAGGGAACCAATTAAGGGTTAACCCAAAGATATACAGCATAATGATCGCCAAAATAAAAAATGGAATGGAGTTAATAAATAAGAATGTAGGAAAAAGCACTTTATCGAATACACCTTTTTTATAAGCGGCAATAGCTCCAAGGGCATTTCCAATGATCCAGCCAACTAAGATGGCAGGCAGTTGCAGTGCCAATGTCCAAGGTACTGCTGAGGCAAGGATCGATGTAACTGGTGTTGGATAAAGTCCGAATGATGTTCCTAAATCACCTTTCATCAGATTACCCAAATAAATAAAAAATTGCTGCCAAAGTGGTTTATCAATTCCAAATTCCTCGGCAAAAGTATCATACACTTTTTTGATAGAATCGCTGTCTGTCATCCCCTGTGTCATTTGGCTGGCAATTACACTAACCGGATTGCCATCAATGAGTCTAGGCAAGAGAAAGTTTAGAGCCACTGCAACAAGCAAGGTCACTAAATACCACAGGGACTTTTTAAGGAAAAATTTCCGATAGGCATTCATGTAAGCTTCGCACCCCCATTAATATGGTTCAATTAAATGAAGGGAGGGGGGATAAATTTCCCCCTTACTACCTTCTTTGTCTAGTACAGTCAAAAGCTATTTATTTTTAATTTGATAGAGCTCTTTTATTCCCGCTCCATCTATTGAAATTTGCGGAGGGATATTGCTACCGTCGCCTTCTGTTGCAAAACCTTCCCAGACAGTTTCATTTACTGTATGGAAAACCCAAGGTCTATACATAAGCGGAATCGATGGAATGTCTTCTAAATAAATCTTTGTAAGCTCTGTGTACATAACTTTTAGTTCTTTTTCATCTGTTACAGTAGGGATTTGTTTAATTAACTCATCTGCTTTTTCGTTTTTATATCGTCCCCAGTTCCAGAATGCCATTTCACCAATTGGTGCAACACCTTCAGAGTACATGATCGTTCTTGCTCTGTTCCAAGGTTGGCTTGGGCTTACACCACCGGCAGGGGTATTCATGATAATATCGAATTTTCCTGTTTGTAAGTTATTGGTCCAAACAGGAGCTTCAGGGAAACTGGTTCTGATTTCAATCCCGATCGCTTTAGCATTTTGTGCGACAATTTCTAGTGCTGCATTCCAGTCTGACCAACCATATGGACATTCAATTTCCCAAGGCCCAAGTCTTACTCCATTGAGGACACGAATGCCGTCTGCACCTTTTTTCGCACCGATGCTGTCAAGCAATTCATTCGCAGCATCAATATCTGTTGTCCATTGGAGTGATTTTATCGCATCCTGATCAACATATTTGGTCTCAGAAGGAGTATCTAATGTAATCGATGGTTTCATTTCTCCGGAATATCCACTCATCGCTAATTCAGAAATCTTATTGTAATCAATAGCCATTGCAATCGCTCTTCTAACGTCAGGATTATCAAGCCCCTCTTTAGTCATGTTAAAGAAGATCGATGGCATGGATCCTGGTAAGTAGTAAGGTTTATCCTTTACGTATGTTTTTATAGGAGCTCCGTCTTCCCACATCTTCCAAACTTGAGGGATAAATTGTTGTGAAACATCCACTTCACCTTTACTAAAGGCAAGTGATCCTGCAGCATTATCTTTGTAAATAACGTGGCTAATATATTTAGGTGCTGGTAAGCCCCCGAATATGGATTGGCCCCAATAGTTGTCGTCTCTTATTAAAGTGATTTTTTGATTGTCAAATGTATGCATTTTATATGGCCCAGTTCCAACAGGATCAGGGTTGACTTCCTCACGAATTGCCGCGATATCATTGTTATGTGTTTTTTCGATCTCTTCCCAGACATGTTTAGGCATCATAGGTACTAGTTGAAGACTATCTAATACAGTGAGTCTATTAGGGTTATCTTGTTTTAAGCGAATGTTAACAGCGTGATCACCATCAGCCTCAACACTATCAATGGCTTCCCAAAAATTACTCCATGAAATCGGGTATTTATTTCCTAGCTCGTACGAATACACGACATCTTCAGAAGTAAAAGCTTCCCCGTCATTCCACTTTGCATCAGGATTTAGTTCAATATGAAGAGTCGTATCATCTGCCCATTCATAACTTTTACCAAGCAATGGTTCCAAAGCTCCATCAAGCATGTTGATCATAAATAAATTTTCATAAATTAGTGATCTTGAGTTTGCGTAATTAACAGGAAATGATGGATTCCCGCCTAATGGACTAAATGTTGAAGGTGGTCCCCATTGTACTCCATTAACATACAGTGTTTCGTTCCTTGGTGTTGATCCTTTGGATGAGTTTCCTTCAGCATCAGATCCTTCTTCTGTCCCTGGATTATTGGTTGTTGAATCACTGGTAGTTGGTGGCTTTACTTCATTGCTGCAGGCAGCAAGCAAAGCAATAATCATGAATAACCCAAAAATTACCCCTAAACCTCTTTTGAACCTCATTAGTAGTTCCCCCCTTGTCCAACTATCGGAAAGCGCTTTCAAAGATAAATATATTAAGCTTGTGAAAAACAAGAACTACTTTTTTAAAAAAAATAGTTCGATTAAGTTTTATAAGTTTAAAAATAAAGACTCTATTCTAAAGGTTTGTTGTTTTTTAAATAAGTTCTTAGAACAAAAAAATGTTTAGGTTGATTGGAGCGGAAGGTGCGGGACAGGTGAGATCCCGCAGGGGCTTGTGCCGAGGAAGCTCACCGCCCGCCCCACGGAAAGCGAGCATCCTGGAGCTCCAATCAACCCTTCGCAGGTACTTATTACATAGCAACAAAGTTTGGAAAACGTCAAAATAAAAGTTTAATCAAGCCATGTTCGGGTAATTACGGTATAGATCAAACATGAAGGGGTATGCAAAAGGCATTAAAGATATCAGTTAATTAAACGTTTGTTTAAATAAAAACAAGGCTGCCCCAAATTCGATGGGGACAGCCTCTTGTAAACCTACTTTTTTATTTCATCTTCTGAAGGCAATGGGTCAACGCGATAGGAGTCTTCTGTATTCACGGCACCTTTTAATGCATAAAGGACAAGTAAAATTGAGACGACGAGGAATCCAACTAAACTGAGTGTTGCCAACCACCAAGTTAACATAAAAAAATCCCCCTCCTTATTACATTCATATGTAAGTAAAGAGAGGGTAAGAATCATTTATTCAGACTGTTGACAAACGCTCGCTTTCTTCGTTACTCACCTTGCTGCGGTGCTCATTACCAACCCCGGTAACTCCGCTCCTCTCAAGGTTTCGTGCCTCGAAAGGCAAGCGTTAGCAATCAGTCTGAAGGGCTTGCAATTTTACTATGTCTACACACAGCAATCATTATCCTTTTCGGAGGTTGCCAAGCTCTTCAGCAATTGCCTGCATTTCATTTGGACTAAAAGAGTTACGCTTCATCACATGCTCATAAATATCTTTAAGCTCTTCATACATTTCTTCGTCAAAGTGAGAAGGTTTGATCGCTCCTAAATTCAAGACTCTAAGCTTTTCTTTAATTTGCTCAATCATATACTCAACATTTTCAACCGATTTTTCAGTGAGGTTCATGACCTTCATCCTTTCTCAAGCTAATTACTGTATATTGTAACATGAAAAGATATCAAGCATTCAAAAACTTCATGATGTCCTTGAACATATTAAAAGGATGTTTCTAATGAGGAAAACGTATAGGAAACATATTATAATTTAGTTTATACGAGAAAATATGAATAACATGCAGGAGGACATCATGGTTAAAATATTATTTATATGTTTAGGAAATATCTGTCGTTCACCAATGGCTGAGGCAGTGATGAGAGATTTAGTTAAAAAAGAAGGCTTAGAAGAGGTAATATCGATTGACTCTGCCGGCACAGGAAATTGGCATGTCGGAAAGCCTCCTCATGAGGGGACGCGTCGCATTTTAGATCGTTATAACATATCTTATAAAGGTCAAAAGGCAAGACAGGTAACAGCAGATGATCTATCTCAATATGACTATTTAATCGGCATGGATTCTGAAAATGTAGGGAATATTAGACGTTTAGCCGGTTATAAAAAAGTGGGTTCGATCCAAAGACTCCTTGACTACCTAGAAGACTCTCCAATTGCTGATGTACCTGATCCTTATTACACAGGAAACTTTGATGAGGTTTATGAAATGGTTAGTAAAAGCTGTGTGAATTTATTAAATGAGATCAAGCAAATACATAAACTTTAATAGGGGGACATGTTTTATGGCAAATAGCAATAAACTAGTAAGAGGAATGTTGGTGGGAGCTTTAGTTGGGGCAGTTATTTCTTTACTGGATAAACGCACTAGAGATGATGTAATCGAAACAGGCAGGAATGTATCGTCAAAAATGAAAGAGTATGTTGAAGATCCAGCGGTCCTAACAAATGATGTAAAAGAAAAAATTGATAATGTCAAAGATACGATTCAAGAGGTATCAGAAGATATTTCGTTTATAAACGGGAAGGTGAAGGAGTTAAGGGAAACAACTCCACAAGTGATAAGTTTAATCCAAGAGACAAAGGAGCGCTTCATTCCAAAAAGAGAGTAATCGTGAGGTGAATGAGTTGAAAAAGAGTTCTTTTTTTAAAGAATTAATAACAAGGTTTGCAAGTGATGAAGTGCCTGGGTTGTCTGCACAATTATCGTATTTTTTTCTTTTATCTCTTTTTCCATTCCTTATATTTTTAATCACGCTAATAGGGTATCTTCCTATTTCCCAAGAGGAGGTCCTCAATACAATTGAAGAGTTCGCTCCCGGAGAATCTATGCAGCTGATTAATAATACATTAAACCAAATATTGAATGAGAGAAATGGAAAATTGCTTTCATTCGGTATTATAGCAACCCTATGGTCTGCTTCAAATGGCATAAATGCAATTGTTCGCGCCTTTAATAAAGCATATGATGTAAACGAAAGTCGTTCTTTTTTTGTTGCTAGGGGAATGGCTATCCTAATGACAGTTGCGATGGTTTTTGTCATTATCGTGGCGCTGTTACTGCCTGTGTTCGGAAAGGAAATTGGTGTATTTATTTTTTCTAACTTTGGATTTTCAGCAGAGTTTTTAACGGTGTGGAATACCCTTAGATGGCTTGTTAGCGGGGTCATCCTCTTCATTGTGTTTACAGCCCTTTACTTTGTTGCACCTAACAAACGTCTACATATCAAAGATGGACTACCTGGTGCATTTGCGGCAACACTAGGCTGGATGGGCGTATCATTAGCGTTTTCCTATTATGTAGGAAACTTTGCAAATTACAGTGCAACATACGGAAGCATTGGCGGTATCATTGTTCTCATGATTTGGTTCTATCTTACGGGGATGATCATTATTTTAGGCGGAGAATTAAATGCACTGTTATATAAAAGAAAACGAATGAGATGATTTGTTACCAATTGTTTTTATTCATAGTAAAACCCTTCTGTGGAATAGTAAGAAAGAAGACATATTGTCTTTACTTTTCAAAAAAGGCGGGGATCATCATGACAAAACATACAAAAAAGGGCGGAAGCCATAATAAACAAAATTCAAACCAAAAACCAAAACATAAAACAAGTGGTAGTGCTAACGGACAAAACGGCTATCATTAAGTAAAAAAACTGACTAGATTATCCAAATCTAGTCAGTTTTTTTCGTTTTTAACAGATAAGAAAGTATAAAATTTTGTACTTAGTTTTAGTAGTAGCTCCGAAGCACAGGACGTGCAAGTGCAGTCGTTGCAACCGGATGTTACGGTTTTAGACTGCCAGCGCCTATCGCCTATCAAACATCAGATATCTCCCTACGATAAGTCAACATCGGTTCGCTTCGCTTACCTTGTTTCCTAAATCTTTAGTCGATGCTCCTCCATTTTGTACGGCGATGATCAAGGCGCTTGCGCTTTTCTTATTCAGCATATTCGATTAAGTCGTTGTAAATGCTGCTATAAATATGTTCTATATCAGCATCTGTCATATAAAGAAATGTGTTCTTATCAATATCCCTAATTCTTTCAATAAACTCAATCATATTCTTTCGCTCTTGTCTGTTCATCATTTTCCCATCTCCCTTTATTGTTATGATACAGATTAAATTACTTAATTGTATTATATAACAGTTGAGGAAAAATGTTCAATTGTTTTTTTTGTGGAAATCTGTTTTTTCAAAATTTATTGCTATTTAACAAGTAATGTGCGGGTTGATTTCTGCTCCAGGATGCTCATCTTAAGTGGGGCTGGCGGTGAGCCTCCTCGCCGCCAGCGCCTGTGGGGTCTCACCTGTCCCGCTACTCCCACAGGAGTCTCGCACCATCCGCTCCAATCAACCTATATAGTTTTATCAAAGAACCTATATGAAAAAACAATCTTTTAGTAAAGAGCCTATAAAAAACTGACATGGAAAACCCCGTGTCAGCTAGATATATTTTGAGAAGATGTGTTAGGTATGTTGTATGGTTTAGAAAATGTCACGGCAATAAAGATGAAAAGAAGCATCGTGCTAATAATCATAAAATAGCTAATATTATTTATATGCTCAATGAATAGTCCACCAAAATAAGGACCAGCAAGGCTTCCGACACTAAAGGCAATTCCGCATAATAAATTCCCGGTTGGAAGTAGATTTTTGGGCATCAGATCTGTCATATAACTGATTCCTAACGAAAATGTTGACCCAACAACCATGCCGGAAATAAACAAGCAGATCGTAAGGGCAACGAAAGAGCCCTCTAAAAAGCTGGCTGCCGTAAAACTGACAAAGCCAATCAACAAGATGGACATTAAGATATTCCGTCTTCCTAGCTTGTCACTAAGAATCCCGAGTGGGAGTTGGAATGTAATCGCACCTATTGCAAAAGCAAATAAGAGGACAGAAATATTTGACACCTCAAGTCCTATTCTTAACCCGTAAACAGGAAAGCTTCCATTAAGGGAGGATTCTAAAAACCCGTAGCCCAAAGGTGGTAAAAAA
This sequence comes from Metabacillus sp. RB-C-LZQ-3-1, assembly GCF_058315175.1. Lineage (NCBI taxonomy): Bacteria > Bacillati > Bacillota > Bacilli > Caryophanales > Bacillaceae > Metabacillus > Metabacillus sp. RB-C-LZQ-3-1. Next base: position 143,475 of record NZ_JBZFLI010000010.1, read on the forward strand.
GCTACCCACGCATATTTGCAAGCATTCTTAAATCTTTTTAATGTTTCTTTCATCGTATTCACTTCAATCGTTTGTTCCGGGTAGTCATTTTTTAATAAAAAGAGTAATAACCAACCGATAAAACAAAGGACCGATGAAATGATGAACGGAAGTGCTTCATTAATGGTAACTAATGGTGCAAGAAGAGGTCCTACTGCAAAACCAACGCCAAAGAAAAGACCATAAAGTGAAATATTCCGTCCCCGTTTATCCTCAGAGGAAAAAGATGTAATCCATGTTTGCGTACCAAAATGCAAAGCATGGTCACCAATCCCAATAAGTAACCGGAGAAAGAACCAAAACCAAAATGATTTCCATAAAGGAAACAGTGCAAGAGAAAAGGCAACAATGAGTCCGCCTAAAATAATAATAGGCTTGTAACCAAACCGTTTTAATGGATATTCCATAAAAGGTGATACTAATAAAATTCCGATATAAAGGGCTGTGGCATTTAAGCCGTTCAGGTCAGATGACAGTCCTGTATTTTCAAAAATAACTGCTATAAGTGGTAAAAGCATACCTTGGCTAAAACCAGATATACCGACAATTGAAACTAAAATCCAAAATCTTAATCGTTGAGTATTCATTCGCAACCCTCAATTTCGTTATAACCAAAATAGTCAAATGCCAGTAATACTTTATACTGAAATAGGAAATTTAACAAGAGACCAACCATTCAATTTACTTTAATGAATAACCGTTTTCATATACAATAACCTAAAAAGCTGAGGTGATCATAATGGAATTTAAAATGAAAAAAGAAGAAGGATTTATAACAACTACTGAGTTTGGCGAGCTTCACGTAGCAGGTGATGAAAAGTATGGCTATCGACCGTACCAACTCATGGTCGCATCTATTGCTGTTTGTAGCGGCGGTGTTTTAAGAAAGATTTTAGCAAAAAAGAGAATGGAAATAGAGGATATCTCGATTTCCACAAATGTGGAAAGGAATGAAGCGAAGGCAAATAGAATTGAAAAAATACATATCCACTATAAAATCAAAGGTCAAAATTTAAATGAAAATAAAATCCACCAATCCATTTTATTAGCAAGCAAAAATTGTCCGATGGCTCAATCTGTTATTGGAAGTATTGAAATAGAAGAGACGTTCGAATTGATCTAAGTTTATTGGACAGTCCAGATAGAGTTTTGCTTCAACCATTTCTCTGTATAACTAGCCAACAAGAAGGGGATTCCATTTGGGGAGTTTATAGGGATAACATTCCATTTTATGTAAAAACTATCTATAATAAAAGGAGTGCTTTTTAAACTTCATAAACTGAATGAGGAATGGTGAGGTTGTATGGTTAATCGTATTTTCACGATCTTTGTTTTGCTTGGCGTCCCACTATCAATAATAGGAAGTCTTATGCATTGGCCATCAGTTCTAATGTTTGTGGTGTATTGCTTAACGATCATTGCACTAGCAGGATTTATGGGCAGAGCAACGGAAAGCTTGGCGATTGTAGCTGGTCCCAGAATAGGCGGTTTGTTGAATGCGACATTCGGAAATGCAGTTGAGCTCATTATCTCAATTTTTGCTTTGAAAGCAGGGCTCGTGGGTGTTGTATTAGCATCGCTAACAGGTTCTGTTTTGGGAAACTTACTTCTTGTTGCAGGTTTGAGCTTTTTTGTTGGCGGACTGAAATTTAAGCGTCAGGAATTTAATATTTACGATGCAAGACACAATTCAGGCTTATTAATCTTTGCTGTCATTGTTGCCTTTGTCATTCCTGAGGTTTTTGCAACAGATATGGGTCCTGCCAACACCATTTCTTTAAGTATTGGAATTTCAATTATCTTAATTATTCTATATTTAGCGGCATTATTCTTTAAGTTAGTCACACATCGAGGAGTCTATCAGCATAAAACCGATGTGGTGGAGGAACATGAAGAGCCTGAGTGGAAAAAAGGAAAAGCCTTAGCTATTTTATTACTTTCAACTATAGCAGTAGCTTATGTTTCCGAGAATTTAGTTCATACCTTTGAGACGGTTGGAGAAAGGTTTGGCTGGTCTGAATTATTTATCGGTGTAATTATCGTAGCGATTGTCGGGAATGCTGCAGAACATGCATCAGCCATTATTATGGCTTATAAAAACAAAATGAACATTGCTGTAGAAATTGCGGTTGGTTCTACCTTACAGGTTGCTATGTTTGTTGCACCGCTGCTGGTTTTGATCTCACTTTTCTTTACCGAAAAAATGCCGCTCGTTTTCACATTGCCTGAGTTAATTTCAATGGCTACTGCTGTTCTGTTAACGATTTCGATTACAAATGATGGAGATACAAACTGGTTTGAAGGGGCAACCTTACTAGCTGCTTATATTATTATGGGAATCGGGTTTTATCTGCTCCCAGGGTGAATAATCTGAAAGAATAAAAAAAGGGACTCTGTGTATGGAATACACAGAGTCCTATAGTTTGTGTAGGACGAAACAGATAACTAGAGAAATTGGTAACGCTTGCAAAAAGATCCGAAAATTAAATGGACACTTTTCGTATGCATTCATGATACTACATTTGTGCTGATTTGTAAATCTTCTGTTTATTTATTTTTTAAATTGTTTTAAAGTTAAGGTTGTCCTCATATTTTAAAAGGTAAGAAAGTATAAAAGTTTTTACTTAGTTTTAGTGTCTAGCTCCAGGCGCCGACAGACGGGTGCCTTGCGCTTTTCTTATAGCATCTCGTTAGGAAAGGAACAAAAGAATGAAAATTAGAGTCATTTTTTATTTAATAGGTTTGTTTTTTATGGGACTGGGTGTAACGTTAACAATAAAAGCAAATTTAGGAGCAGGAGCATGGGATGCACTGAATGTAGGTCTATCTAATGCAATAGGGTTAACAGTAGGAAGCTGGGTTTTTATTATTGGTGTGCTATTGATCTTTATTAATGCATTTATTACGAATGGAAAACCAAAATTTTTAGCGGTTATTACCATTTTGCTAATCGGTTTTTTTGTGGACTTTTGGTTGTTGGTTGTTTTTAAAAACATGTATCTTGAGGGACGATTTGAACAAGTGATTTCATTGTTATTTGGTATCTTTTTTATCGCTCTTGGGGTTTCTATGTATTTGCAAACAAAGTTCCCCGCGAATCCTATTGATCAATTAATGATCTCCTTGCATGAAAGGTTTTCTCTTAATTTCATGGTTGCGAAAACAATAGGTGAAGTCGTTGCTTTATGCTTAGCATTTATTTTTCAAGGACCGATTGGGTTAGGTACGATCATAATTACATTTTTAATTGGACCGATTATTCAATTGTTCACAAAACCTGTTGCAGCACGCTATGACATGCTATTGAAGAGATAGATCCATTGCAATAACTTCCATTCTTAGATTCGGATTTTTTGGATAAACAGCAGAACACTTGAAAACAATAAGAATAAGCATGTTGAAGGGAGTAAAGACAATGAAAAAAAGATTGCTCGTTTCTTTAGTTTTGCTTTTATCTTTTAGTTTTTCAAGTGCTGTTTTAGCAGAAGGAAAAACCCAAAAACCAAAAATTCCTGGCTCTGTTATGGAAATATCAAAGGAAAACACGTATCCAAACCCGACTCAAGACTTACCATACCTGCAGCCGAGTGAATTGACTCAGCAGCTTATTGATACAGCTGAGGTTCCAATTGAAAACCCTGATTTAATACGCATTTTAAACGAATCAACGATTTCCGACGCACCACTAGCTTTTGGTTATCGGGCTACCATTTATTTGGGAGAATGGGCGTTAAATTATGAGTCAACTGAAACTGCGACAAATTGGGAGTATCAAAAAATAAATACAAATTACCAAGATAATCGTGGTGGAAAATCACCAACCCAATTGCATTATCGTCAAGAAGCACAAAAGTCTGTTAAAGGCGGTTTAACAGCAAAAGTTCCGGAAGCAGAGCATGTTAAGAAAATGATGCTGCTAAAAGCAATGAAGAAAACATATTTACCGCTGTCCTTTGAAACGATTATCGGAGCAGGGACGAAAAAAGATCAAGTATACAATGTTCCACCAAAGAAATTAGGCTATTTATATGCTTATGCACCAGCTGTAAATGAAAAAGGAAAAGTTACGTACGGTGAAGTCTACTTGGTATTAAAAGGGAATAAGAGAAGTATTGTCGTGAAGAACATCACTTCACAAGGAATTGGTGCGTGGATTCCACTGCAAGACCATGCTTCATTTGGATTTGTAACATCTGATCAACCAAGGTAATGGGATGAAAAAAGAGCTTTCCAATTTATGAATTGGAAAGCTCTTTTTCGTTTTTATTCACGAGGATTCGTTCCTCAGCAAGATGAATCTTAGCCTCGAATAGAGCTTTTGCAATAATTCTTCGCGCTCCTTTTGCTGTGCTCCAATAATATTGGTCATCAACCAGGCCGATAACAGTATACTCATAGCCGCGGAATTGACCGTTAAGGGATGTAATACCGAATACTTGAAAGGACTCAATGATTTCGTTTTGAAAATCTCTTTTTAAACAAGACTCAAATTCCTGATTGATTTTTTCACACGCCTGCTCAAGAACTGTCCAAACAGTGTCCGGATCCTCCCGATAGCTAATAACGACGCGCTCTATCACTCGCATCCGATCAATGTTATAGTTTTGAATCTGTTTTATTTCGCCGTTGCTGATGGTTAAAAGCTTTCCGCTCCATTCACGAATCTTTAATGACCTGAGGCCGATTTCTTCAACCGTCCCATGAAACGTATTATTTAACGTAATAAAATCACCTTGATGAAGTTGTTTTTCATAGATAATGAACATACCGGCAAGAATGTCTTTAATCAGACTTTGAGCACCAAAGCCAATAATAACTCCAGCTACACCGGCTCCAGCTAGGATAGAGCCAAAATTATCAACAAATTGAGAAAGAAGATACAAAATAAAACTGATTGTGGCTGTATACTTTGTTAATGAACGGATCAAACTTTCAATTGTTTTTTCTTTTCGTTCTTCAATAAAATTCGTCTTCTTAAAAAATTTACCAACGATAAAATTAATCACAATAACACTGATGACTAAAACTGCTGCAACAAGGATAATGTCAAAAACCTTTAATTGCGTAAATTCCCTTAATTGATCCATATTGTCACCTTAAATCTTTGATTTTCGTTTTGTAAAGTCTACGTCACGATAATAACTATTCTTTACAAGTACATTCGGACCTAGACATTGGACAGATGGACAATGACAGTTTAGTGATTTAGCTATACTTGAATCCATCCATTTAGAATAAGCAGATTGAAGCGTGTTTTCAGTGATATTTCCAAGTGCTGGTGTATCGCCAAAGTCTGTCACGATAATATCTCCATTAAAAATATTCACATTTAAACGTGAGCGGCCATCTGGGTCATTTCGGACAGTGACGTTTTTACTTTCTCTTAGCCGCTTGATGAGAGCTAAATCCTCTGTGTTTTCGGTACATGCGTAGAATGGTAAAGTACCGAATAACATCCAGGTATTTTCATCTCTAATATCAAGTAAGTGATGGATTGCTTTGCGCATTTCAGGAAGAGACAGAGTTTCTAATGAACTGGCAAAATCACTTGGATACATGGTATGTAATGAATCTTGCAACCTATTGGATGCTGTCATACTAACATATCCACTATCATACATAGGGTGAATTTCATGCCTTTGGCATCCCATCTCCTCAACTACCTGCTTATGAATTTTTTCTAAGTGAGGAGCTGTCCTGCTGTTTATCATGGTTTCAGCAGATACTAAAACTCCCATATCTGATAAAGCCTTAGAGTTACTTATCATCCTGTCAAACAATGCTTTTCTTTGTTCCCTTGTAGGCTTTCTTTCCATCATGGCAAATCCTGTATCTATAAACTCATCCTCTGTTACCCAATTATGAGAAATATGTAATACATCTATATAAGGTGCTATGAGTTTATATCTGTCTAAGTCTAATGTAAGATTAGAGTTTATTTGAGTATAGATGCCTCTGCTATGAGCATATTTCAATAAAGGTAATACATAATTTTCTACTGACTTTAAGGACAGCATAGGCTCTCCTCCTGTAATGCTCATAGTCCTCAAGGTAGATACCTCATCTAATCTTTGCAGTATAAGCTCTAAAGGTAATGCCTCAGAGTCCTTAGTTACAAGAGTATGTCCTACAGCACAATGAGCACATCTCATATTACAGAGATGAGTGGTAGTAAATTCTATACTGGATAAAGTTTGTTTACCATACTGCTCTACATCTAGATAAGCCTCCCAAGCATCATTTTTAATACTGATTTTGGGTTTGGTTACTTGTTTATTCATCTTAAAAACTCCTATCTTATTAATACCTAATTATTATGAGCAGTAGTTATTATTTATGTCAATGTATGCGAGATACCTTTGAGCTTCCTATGTAATAAATCTTGCAACCTATCAAAAAATTTATATAATAAATAATAGACTAAGCAATATGCTTACAGTTTTCAGGATAGAGAGAGGAGAACATTTGCATATGGTGCAGACAAAAAATAAAAAGCTAGTAGCTATCTATGTCAGGAAGTCAAGGCTTAAAGATGCTGACTCAATGGAGATAGAAAGACAGTTAGAACTACTTATTGACTATGCAGAAAAGAATAACATGGATTATGAGGTCTTTTCTGAGGAAGGTAGCTCAGAGGACTGGAATAGACCTGAGTTTCAAAGGATGCTTATGGAGCTTAAAAGAAATATTTATGATGGAGTCCTTTGTACAGATCAGGACAGGATAACAAGAGACAGGACAGATTTTGGACTTTTTGTAAGGTTTATGAGAGCTGAGGCTTTACAGCTCTATACATTGAATAAGACTTATAACTTTATGAATGATGAGGATGTATTTGTAACAGGTATACAGTCAGAGATGGATAACCATTTTATGAGGATGACAAAGAGAAAGCTCAGGAGAGGAAGAATACAGGCTATTAAGAAAGGAGTTTATTTTGGGATTGCTCCTTTTGGCTATACAAAAGATGAGCAAAAGCATCTCCTCCCTCATCCTACTGAGGCTAAGATTGTAGAAGATATTTATAGAATGTATGTAGAGGAAGGGCTTAATCAGACTGAGATTTGTGAGCAGTTGACTCTCAGAGGGATTAAAACAAGGTCAGGAAAAGATTTTACTCCTAGAGCTACCTCCCTCATCTTATCTAATGTAGCTTATAGAGGGATAGTACATTATGAGCTAGAGGGTGAGGATGTTATTCATGTAGAGGAGGCTCATCCTGCTTTAGTAGATGCAGATACTTACAAGAAAGCTCAGCAGATTAGAGCAGGAAAAAGGACTTTGCCTCAACATTCTCAAAGAGGAGTTTACACTCTCTCCAGATTGTTAGAATGTCCTTCTTGTCATCAAACATTATCTTTCTGTAATAAGTATACAAAGAAAGAGGCTAGAAGGGCTTTAGATAAATCTCAGAGAGAGCTTTATATCCTTAACTGCTTTGCTAGTAAATCTCAGAGAGCTAAGCAGGAGTTTACAGGAGAAAGATGCAAAAATAATGGAGTTAAGGCATCTAGAGTAGAGGAAAAGCTGTTCTATGAGCTTCAACAGCATCTTGTAGAACTTGATGCAAAGATTGAGGCTATTGTAGCAGGAGATACATCTTTCCTTAGCTCAGTAGCTCTTAAACAGCAAGAGCTAACAAAGAGATTTAATGAGTTAGAGGCTCAGAAAAAAAGAGTACAGGATGGATTTAAAGCAGGTATCTATGAGGCTGATGAGGCATCTGAGGAGATTAAGTCCATTAAGGAGCTACAGGTACAGATACAGGAGGAGCTACAGGGCTTAGAGGGAGCAGATGCTAAGTCTGAGGTAGATAAACATAAAAAGGCTAAGGCTAAGATTGAGATGTATTTGTCTATGGATATTAATGCTAATCCTACAAAGGCTAATAAGCTGTTACATGATGTAATTGATAAAGTTTATTACTGGAAAGAACAATCAGACAAAGATGGAAAGCCTAAGGACTTTGAAATAAAAGTTATATACAAGTAAGAGACTGAGTAGGATGCTAATGCTCCTGCTCTTTTATTTTACTCTTTACAGGCTCAGATTCCTGATGATATACTTTTGATACATACTTTTGATACAATATAGGGAGAGGTAAGAATGATTAAGATTGAGAATAAAGTTATTACCTGCCTAGATGGTAAGCAAAGAGTATTTAACTCTTATGGAAAAAACAGCATTAGCTACAACAGCTATAAAGATGGTAAAGCTACAGGCAGGACTTTTATTATTAAAGATGGTAAATATCCTAAGTTTGTTACTAAGGAGATGCTTTTTGAGGCTGCTTTTGAGACAGTAACTGAGACTGCTCAGGAGGCTCATATAGAGGAAATAGCTCAACCTGAGACTTATGAAACTACTTTTGAGACAAAGGCTAATACAGGCAGGATTGTAGGCTATATGAGAATAAGTACAGAGAAAGACTCTCAAAAGTTTGACAGACAGGAGGCTCAGTTATTGGAGGCAGGAGCTGAGGTCTTATATGCAGATAGAATGTCAGGAGCAAAAAGGCAAAGACCTAATCTAGACAAGATGCTAGAGGAGCTACAGGAAGGGGATACAGTCCTCATAGTTAGCATTGATAGACTCTCAAGATCAACTAAAGATTTACTTGAAATAGTGGAGATAATAAAAAGCAAAAATGCTTTTTTAAAAAGTTTAAATGACAGTTGGCTAGATACTACATCTGAAAATCCTTTGTCAGATTTTCTCCTTACAGTTATGGGAGCTTTAGGACAAATGGAAAGGCAGATGATTACTCAGAGAGTTAAAGAAGGAGTTAAGGTTGCTCAGGCTAAAGGAGTTAAATTTGGTAGACCAAAAGTTAAAGCTAGTAAGGTAGAATATGCACTAGAGCTGTATGAAACAGGACAGTATACAGTAAAAGAGATTACTGATATTACAGGAGTAAGTAAGGCTACACTATACAGAAAGATAAAAGAAAAATTAGGCTAATAAGCAATAAAAAAGGATAATTCAATATAGGATTATCCTTTTTAAAAAATATTATCACTTAGGATAAAATATGTACTATTTTGTTGAAAGCATCTTGTAACTCTTCAACATCTTTATATCTACTGTTTAGGTCATCTGATATACCCTTCTCAATGAATTTCTTGAATTCATTATTTTTATAAGAATCCAATTTGGTCTTTCCAGTCATTACAAAATAGACAATTCTAGTTAAAGCATATGTTTCATGGAGAATATTATATTTGTCAAACCCAATTAACTCTAATTTAGGATCATTAAAATACCCTTTTATTGTTGTATTTTTATTAGTTAATACACTATCCTCTAATTTAACTAAGCCAAAATCAGATACTTTAATTACATTCAAATCATCATATTTTTTTATCAATATGTTTTTAGTACTTATATCTCTGTGTAAAACACCTTTACCATTAATGTAAATAAAAGCCCTTAATATCTGTCTAACCAGACCTACCCTTTCCTTAATTTCCATAACACCATTGTTTTTTTGAATATATGAATCTAAAGTATCATCTGCAAACTCCATGACATACTGCTGCTTTTCTTCATCAAAATGATATACCTCAATAACATAAGGAGATTTTAACTTTTTCATTTCCTCAAATTCTCTCTTAAATCTCTGGTACTCATCTTGAGTTAAATCTTTATTAGCCTTTTTTATAACAAAATTTCTATCATAGTAGTCATCCTTGTACTTATGAACAGTGGCATATGAACCAGTACCAATTGCTTTTGTAGGAAAGGACACTTTTCTGTCTACTCTATTTATGGTTACCCCTGTTTCAAATGTAAAGATTGGTTCAGCATCAATTATATTTATCAATTCAAAATCCCCAGGAATAGTACTACCACTACTTTCTACAAGAAATTTATCACACCTATCTAATATCTCTTTGTAGTATGGAATTACAGAAAAATAATAATCTGAACCTTTTAAAGTTGATTGCATTGAAAATATTTCATCTATTAAAAACATTAATTGTCTACTTTCATGAGCATTATAATGCCTGTTACTCTTTAACTTACCATTTAGGAATTTAAATAAATAATTAAGATAGAAATGGATAGAAGAAAATAACTCTTTAAATACTGGAAACTTTATATCATCATAAAAATCTATATATCTATTTACATTTTCATAAGTAAATCTCTCAAAATGATCATCAACTTTAGTATTTATATATATTAACTGGTTATCCTTGAGGAAAGGCATTTCATTTCTCCTTTAGATTTTTAATAAGAAAATTATATCATATCATTGGAAAATAATGATAATTCTATAAATAGGAAGTATAACAAATAATCCTTTTTTGCTAAGATTAAAGGACAGATCATTGAGAAGGGGATTTTTATTATGATAGAAAGTTATCAAGAACTCTATGAAACTGGAAGAATAAAAACTGAGCATTTATTAATAGGTAATGGTTTCTCAATTGGTATATGGAGAGATTTTAATTATACATCTTTGTATGAAAAACAGCAGGAATCCCTTGAGATCAGAGATAGAATGTTATTTAAACAGTTAAACACAACTAATTTTGAAGTGGTTTTGGAAAATATAATAAAGGCAGTACACATTAATCAGATATTTAATTATGAGGTATATGAACTTTTACAGAGTTATGAAAGGATTAAGAATGCCTTAATACAAGCAGTGATTAAAGTACATCCTGAAAACTATGAATTACAATTAAATAGTGACATTGAATTAAATAATACCTTTAAAATTTTTAAAAAGAGTATCTTTACTACTAACTATGACCTAATCCCCTATTGGTTACATATTAAGTTACTTAAACAGCAAAGAGTTATTAATGATTTTTTTAGAAACAATGGGAAACTATATTTAAACTTTGTACCAGAGAGTATTAATAATTCCTTAAACTTATATTATTTACATGGTGGATTACACTTGTTTGTTAATAAAGAGAATCTAATACAGAAAGTTAAAAAGGGTTCACATCAATTTCTTATTGATGCTGTTACTGAATCTATGTCCAAAAACAATATACCTCTTTATGTATCTGAGGGTAAATGGGAAGATAAATTAGAACAAATTCAGTCTAATAGATATTTAAGATATTGTTATGAGGCTTTAAAAAGTAGAAAAGGACATTTAACTATTTTTGGACATGAATTGAGTGAGTCTGCTGATAGACATATAGTTGAGGCAATTAAAGATTCTAAAATAGATGTAATAGCCTATGGAATATTTGATTTGGACAAAAAGGAGGCTATTTCTGAAAGGATTAGAGGATACTTTGAAAGTAAAGATGTTATCTTCTTTAACTCAAGGAGTTTTAATGAATCTATTGATTTTATTACTAATCCAATAGTTTGGGGAAATAGACCAGGTTACAGACACAGGTAGATTCTTTTTTTCTCCCATTCCACATAAATTTTTAAATAACTATCCCCTTTACAATTAGTGATAGATGTAGATAATAGAACTTGAAAAAATTAAGCAAAAAAGGTTAGGTGATGGTATGGAACATAAAAAGTATTCACTGTATAAAAATGGAGTATACTTACATGATTTTAATACTATGACTGAATGCTCTAAATGGCTAGAGAATATTATAGGTGGCTCTTTGTATCAGGGCTTGAGTAGGATTAGAGATGGTAAGTGGACTCCTGATGAAAAGTCTCAGCTATTTGGCTATGAGGTGAAAACTAATAAGCATTAACAACAGGAGGGCTTTTGCTCTCCTCTAATTATTTGATACATACAAAAGGGGAGGTCATGAGAATGGCTGTATATAGCTATTATTCACTTATTGAAAAAGATGAGGATGGAGCTTTTATAGTTACTTTTCCTGACTTAGACAATGTTTTTACAGATGGCAGTACTCTTAAAGAGGCTGTAGAGATGGCTGAGGATGTTTTAGGACTGATGTTAGGCTATGCTGAGGATCAAGGAGAGACTTTGCCTACTGCAAGTAAGGCTGGGGATATTCTAGTACCTGAGGGAGTTAGTTTGGTACTAATTACTGTAGATACTGATAAATATAAGGAGAGTTGAGAAAAATTCTCTCTTTTTGCATAGATTTCACTTTTTATTAGAAACTATAATTGAGGTGAACTTATGTATAAATTTAGATTTATTAAGAAAATAAATACCATGTATTATTCTGCTATTATAGGCTTAGTCCTAACAACTATCTATACAATCATACTGATGATATTTTCAGCAAGGACTAACTTTAGGGTAAGAAGAATATTAAAGATGTTGAAAAATGAGAGCTGATGGGTTCTCATTTTTTTTTATAGGATTCATTTTCTAACACTGATACAACAGCTTATAAATTAAATGAATAACTACATGGTAAATGCAAATAATACTTTGTGTTAAAAACTACTTAGGAGTTGAAACAAATGGCATTAATACCTTATGACCCATTTAGAAATTTATCTAACATGAGAAGAGAATTGGACAGATTTTTCAATGATTTCCCTTTTGATTTTGGTAATGATATGAACCAATTAGGAAATATAAGAGTTGATGTACATGAAACAGATAATGAGGTAGTAGCAACTTGTGACATTCCAGGCTTACAGAGTAAAGAAGATGTAAACATTGATATTGAAAATAATGTATTGAAAATTAGTGGCTCAATTAACAGAACAAATGAGATTAAAGAAGAGAATATGCATAGAAGAGAAAGATACACAGGTAGCTTTCACAGAGCTATCACACTGCCATCTCCTGTTTCTGAGGAAGGTATAAAAGCTACTTATAAAAATGGTGTTCTAGAAGTCACTATGCCTAAGCAAACTCAAACAAATAGAAAGAAAATTGATGTAGATTTCCATTAATATGTCCAGCCTGTTACCTGTAATGAAAGAGTTTGGCAGGGATTACTTGCAAGAAATTGCTGAGGAACATTCAGACTTAGTGGATTTACTAATCTTATGTTGTCACCTTCCTGACCAAAAGAAACAACTTATTTTAAGAGAGATGACAAACTCCATAAAAAAGTCCTACAATCTATATTCATAGGGCATTACTTTTATTATTTTACAATCCTTCCTCTGAGTTTGAAAAAATAGGATGATAAAATTTTATAAGATTTTGCCCATTTTTAAGGTGGGGTATTTCTATTTAGTTTCCATTGATAAGCATTTCAGGAGCTGTCAGGTACTGTAACAGCTTGAGTAGCCTCCTGAGTTGCTTAAAAAGGAATTTGTATAATTTGTTCAGGACTTTCATCTCAGGATAGGGAGTGTTCCCCCAAAGGGGAGGGGGAAATTTCCACTTTAAAACTAAACAGATTTATATTCACTTGACTACAACTATAGCATAAGCATCATGCTGTATTACTGCTTTTACATTGGTCTCAAAAACTACACTTATTGAAACCTTTTTTCTGACAATATAAGCAGATGCAGTATCAGTATCTCAGACAGTCTCATATCCTTGTCTCAAAATAGGTATCCCTTTGTTATCCCTCAGCATAGCCCTACACTATTTACACAGCAGGAGGCACAGGATGCTCCTCTTATTCCTCTTTTTACAACAGAAAGGATAAGACAGAGGAGAGGCAGTAAATGCAGTCAGGGCAAGGGCTGAGGGTTTATTCAATGCTTTATCCTATTAAAGTATCAGAGACAGGGAGAGGCAGGGAAAGGGTTGGATTCTTGGGTATTTTAGGTACATACTACATCTTGTATTAAACCTGTGGATAACTTACACACAAGCTACTATATGTAGTGGTATCAAGGTTCATAACTGTCTCAAAACTGTCTCAAAAGTACCTCCCCTATATAAAAATCATCCCCCTATAAACAAAAAAAGAGAGCCTAACCTGCTCCAACATAGGAACAAGCTAGACTCTGGAATTAGGTTTTTAAAGCCTTGAAAGAAATTAAAGAAAACATAGGCTAATAGATACTAATAGAGTGACTTTAAGGAGGCTAGAGAGAATATTAGACTAAATAGCTTTAATAAGGTAAAAAGCCTAATATCCTAACTAGCTTTGCTAATTTCTCCTGAGAAGTCATGTAACTACAAAAATAACTACAGAATGAGATGCAAGAGAGTATATCTCAACTCCCTTACAACTCTATATATGTCTGTAGCTATTTCTTTAAAGTGAGCATCCTAAATATTTTCTTATAGTCCAAACAATGCTAGAGCTTTATCATTATCAGCATCTATACTCTCTGATTTAAACCTTTTAGCTCCTGCATTAGCTTTAGCCTCTGCTGTCTCTTTACCTCTCTTAAACTTTACAACATTCTTAGCCTCTGGAGCTTTTTCAACAGGCTTAATATCTGGAGCATCCTTAAACTCCCTAGCATCCTCTAGAAAGTCCTTAAAAATATCCTCAGTCATTGTATTATCCTCCTCTGTATTATCTTTGTCAGTCACATTTTCATTTTCTAATCTAATGTTATTATAGGGAGCTTGCTCCTCATCCTCTACAATCACAGGCATAATAAAAAGGCTATCCTCTGCATCATCTGCTGTAGGACTAGCCTCCTCCTTTTCTTTTTTATCTACAACACTATCTGTATCATTTTCTTCAAAAGCATCATCTGCATCTAAAAAGTTATCAATATCATCATCCAGAATAATTTCCTCATCATCAGGAACATAAGCCTCAAAAGCTAACTCAGCATTAACAAGATGATACAAGTAAAAAGGCTTATTAGTCTTAGGATTAACAAACATATCTCCAATTAAGAGAGTCCTACCTGCAAACTGCTTATCTAACAGCTCATTCTTAATGATCTGAGCTACTTGTCTCCTGTCCTTTAGCCCTACAATATCTGCTAGAGTCTGCTGAGAGGCAAAAGTAAAGCCCTCCTCATCCATACAAGATGCAAGAGCAAACAATAGCTTAAAAGCAGTAGGCTTAATCTCTGCTAGTCCTCCCTCTCTTACAAAGTCTAGCTTAAAGTTTATAGCTCCATCATTGTACAGCTCCCCATCAGCATCTACTTTCTGTACTACATTCAAAGTAACAGCAGGAGGCTGAGCAACTAAGCCTTTTTCTTTTACCTGCTTTTTTAATGTTTCTTTAGCCTCTGTAATAATATCTTTCTTTATTTTTGTACTCATTACCATTATCCCCTTTTGTATTAATTTTGTAGTTTTATATCTTTGTAGTTATATTTTTGTATTAACTAATTACTGTCTCT
Organism: Metabacillus sp. RB-C-LZQ-3-1; assembly: GCF_058315175.1. Classification (NCBI taxonomy): domain Bacteria; kingdom Bacillati; phylum Bacillota; class Bacilli; order Caryophanales; family Bacillaceae; genus Metabacillus; species Metabacillus sp. RB-C-LZQ-3-1. The sequence goes on from NZ_JBZFLI010000010.1 coordinate 158,658, forward strand.
TTTGTTTCTATAATTTCTATAATTACTATAGATACTATAAATACTATAGTGTAAGGTTTTTATCATGGTGGGAAATTTATGATGGTGGGAAATTTCCTACCTACCTTATATCTTTATCTGCCTGGGCTACATTCTGAGCAGTATCTTGAGCCTTATCCTTAGCAGTAGCCTCAGCTTTTGCCTTAGCTTTCTCAGCCTTATACTGAGCATATCCTGCTAGATAATTCTCATAGTTAGTCCTGTCATGCTTATTCTTTCTCATGCTGTTCATCCTCCTCTTATTTTTGTAGTTATTGCAGGTTAAAGATTTCTCTTTTTTGCAACAACTCCAGCTCATACTATTGTCTGACTGAGAGAGGGCATCTAAAGTAGGTGGATGAGTTTTTTTTAAGTTATTTTACTAATCATCCATTATGGATGGTCAGCTTCACACATAATTTGTGTAGAGGTCAGGACAGAATATAGACAGCAGACCTCAGGAGCAGGATCTGGCTGATGGTGGGAATTTCCCCCCCTACCTTAAATCAGGAGGTGAGATAGCTGCTCTTTGTACCAATTTGGATAACATACATGAGGGAGCTACAGAGAAAGTCTGCTAAATCTTAAAGTATCTGAGGTAAAGTTTTTAAAATTTTTTAGGAGGCTCAAACTCTTGTGGCTCAAGGGCTGAGGGTATTAGGAAAAAATTTCTACAAAAATTCCACTTTAAACAAAAGGCTCTAATTGACCAATATACTGGAGAGAGAAAGTTAATAATAACTGTTAAATAAATCAGTATTAAAGATAGTAATTAAGATAATAAGTATTAAAGATGTAAATCATGAAATGATTTAAGGATAAGTATGCTACTTTGTAGCCTAAAAGATATTAAAGCCTAAAGGCTTGGAGCAAAGCTCCCCAACAAAATAATAAATGATACATAACCACAATCTTTGTAGATACAACATAATTAAATCAATAAGAAATGCTCTCCCTTAGCCTTTTGTTTACTCCTTCTCTCTCAGGCTTTGGGAGGGTATTTTTTTTTGTCCATTTTTAGATGGTAAAAAATTCTTTGAACTTTTTTTGTAACAATACTTTTCTTAGCCTCCAATACTTGTCCAAGTATATAGAGAAGGGAGTAGAGGTTTTAGCTTGTCTGCCCAACAGCTCCAGATGCCTCTATTCCCTTTTCTATCCTATCCCTTTATAAGTTTTTTAATTAAAAAGACAGTTAGATACTCAATAGGTCAGGTTTTTAAGTCTAATAAAGAAATTAAGGAGGTTACAGCATGGACAAACAGCAAAAGATTGAGCAGTACCTTACAGAGACTGCTCCTAAATCTCAGCTAGATATTGTCTTAGCTTTTGCAGAGGTAAAAGTAAGATATGGAGCTACTCAGAAAGAGGTAGCTAAGTTTTTAGGCATTAATGACAGGAGCATCAGGCAATACATCTCCAACTACAAAGAGGAATATGAGGCTAGGTTAGCTGAGCTAGAGGAAGAGGTAGAGCCTGAGATTGATATTAGTCAGCTAGGCAGGACTATTACTGAGGAGCAACTTGATAAATTTGTAGATAGCTTGTTTAAGTCTGCTATTACAGGTAGTGCAAGAGACAAACAGCTCTTTATTGAGTTTACAGGCTTATCAGCAGATGAGGTCTTAACATTCCAAAAGAATAAAGCTAAGAGCCTCAGATATTGGATTAGAGGAGAGCTTGGCAGTATCAGTCAGTATATGAATACAAGGACTTTAGGGCTTATGACAGAAAGCTCTGAGCTGATCTACAGAGGAACTAAAGACTCTGCTAAAAATCCTCAGAATTATGTTAATAAAGATGTATCAGATGAGAGCTTTGCTAAGGAGCTGATGTTTTGGGGTTTAGTACATCTTAACCTTTTAAATGGTATAGAGCATCCTGATACAGAGCTAATGGCTACAGCAGTCAGATTAGACAGAGTTATTAACAATATTCCTGAGACCTTTAACAAGCATGAGGTTAAGAAATATGCAAAAGGTGAGCCTATCTCAGAGGTTAAAAAGAAAGTATCTGATGAGGAATGGATGCAGATGCTTACTGAGATATTTGGCAAGGATGAGGCTGAGGAAATTATGTACAGGAAAAGAATAGCTCAGAATACAGTTAAAGCTCCTGAGGTAGTTAAGGTAGATGTAGAGCAAAGAGCTACAAAGTATCAGGATGAATTAGAGGTTTTACTTACTGCTGAGGAGCATATGAAAAAATTGATAAGAGAGACTTTATTAAACCACAAAAATAATTAAGAGGAGATTGATAGATTATGAATAAAACTAAAGCAACTTTTATAGCAGGATTAGCAGTATTAGGATTTGAGAGCAAAGCTCAGGAGGTATTAGTAAATGATATTAAAGCTCAGCTTACAACTCTTGAGAAAGCTCAGGATGCTGTAGACAATGTAGAGGAAATTAGTGAGAAATATGCTACTCTCTCAGCTAATATGATGGCTCAAAAGCAGATGATGCTACAGGCTATTACAGAGCTTAATGAGGATATTGAGAAATTAGACTCTACAGCTCCAGACTTTGTAGAAAAGATTATGGCTACTAATGTAGAGATTGAGGCTACAGAGGCTAAGATTAAGGCTGTAGAGAAAGCTAATTTAGCTCTAGGAGGCAAAGCTAAGGCTGAAACTTTGGATGCTTTAGCAGAAGGATATAAAGAGCTTAGAGAGCTATCTGCTGAGCTTACAGGTCTTATTGATGAGGTTGCTCAGATTGTTAATAAAGCTAATAAGGCTCAGATTTTTACAGCTCTAAGGTCAGTAGTAAATGAGGTCAAAGGCTTAGGCTACTCTTTAAGGGATGTAGCTAACAGCATTGGAGCAGATAGAGTAACTCATAATGGAGTTAGATTTTACTATAGTGATATTAGTCTTGAGACTGCTATTACTAGAATTGAAAGGATGTAAAGGATGAGGAATATGAATGAATTACAGATTAGAGTAGAGGCAGTAATTAAGGCTAAAGAAATAGTTATTAGTAAAGTAACTCCTCAGGAGGTAGAGGAAGTATATGGGGAGTATTTCAAAAAGTACAATGATACTTTATTTGACTACCTAATGATTTTACATGAGCTTGATACTGAGACAGCAAAGAGACTAGGTAAGGATTTAGAGACTTGTAGTAATGAGATTACTAAGCATCTAGAGTCTCTAGGTTTAGAAAGTTTGATATACAAGTTTTAAAGTAACAGGTGGAGAGACCTGCTTAGCAAAGGAGACAGACTCAGTAACAAGGAGAAAATGCTAATTTCAACTGAGGAGGTCTAAACATGATTGTATTAGAAGTCATTGGAGCAGTATTACTAGCTAGTTTTGTTAATAAGTTTTGTAACTAATGGGAGGCAGAAGATGCCTCTCTTTTTTATTGCAGACAACTACAACAGAGGAGAGGTTACAGATGATTGACTATAAATTTAACACTTACAGAGTATCAGGAGAAAAAGCTCAGGAGTTATCTAGAACAGCTTATCAGCTTATGAGGTCAGGAAATGCTATGGTGTCAGGTCAACTATTGGGAGAGATATTGTACAGCTCCAGAGTAGAAGGCAAGTCTCATAAAGAGATTAAACAAAGATTTCCTTATTTATCTCAAATGATTATTAAAGGACTTTTGAGAGGTACTTATGCTCCTGATACATTCTCTCTTTTCTGCTATATGGAGGAGCATGAGCCTGAGATGCTAGACAGATTATTTAAAGGAGGAGAAAGATGATGCCTAACAAAGCTATTCTACAGAGAAAAAAGGAGCTTATACAAGAGGAGGAGCAACAAAGGAAAGAGGATGCTTTAGATAATCAATTATTTGAGGCTCTAGAGATCATGAGAAAGCCTACAAAGCTAGGCATTAATAAAGATAATAAGTTTGTAGAGCTTTATCCTGTACCTGTTTTTAAAGGTCACTATGTTACAGGAGTAAAATACAGGACTACAAAAGCTGTAGAGCTACCTGATGAGCTGTTTGAGAGACTTTGCATCTTAGAAGATGAGATAGAGGCATTATCTCCTAAGTCTGAGGCTGAGAAAGCTCCTAAGGGAGATACAATAGGTAGACCTGTTAAGTATGCTCCTGAGGAGGTTGCTGAGTGGGTACAGCTTAGAGAGCAGGGCTTAACTTATGGAGAGATTGCAGAGGCTACAGGAGCTACAAAAAGCTCAGTAAGTAACTATTTAAGAAAGTACAACAGGCAGAGGGCTGAATAAAAGCTCTTTGCCTTTTTTGTTTATATAACCCCTGCTCAGTCACAAAATGGATTTTTCTCTAATGGTTAAGTAGAGGGCTATTTGTTTTAGATCAATAGGACAGACAGCCTAAACATTACTTTAGGGAGAGGGTACAGATGGAGAAAACAACTACAGAGATTAAAAAGCCTTATTCTAAGATAAATGAGCTGTTAGGAATGCCTCAGCCTGAGGAGAAAGATATTTATATTGTAGATGGAGTTACCATTGTTAGAGAGGGAACGCTTGATGTAGATAAGTTTATTAAAAAAGCCTTGAGCCTGTAGAGCTTGAGGCTAATTTTTTTGTCTTTTAAAGGTCATGAAATTTATTACATAAGATACATTGGATGAATTTCATGACGCTGACATAGCATTTCCTCCACCACTTGCTTGTGGATTTTTTCGATATATGGAAGTGTCCGTTTATTGAGCATTGTTTCAGCTGATACGATAACACCGGCTTTTACAAGAGCACGGCTATTCTCGATCATTCGCTCAAACAAGGCTGCCCGTTGTTCATAGGTTGGTTTGCGATCCATAACAGCAAAGCCAACCTCGACAAATTCATCAATTGTGCCCCAGTTATGAGATATATGTAAGACATCTAAATAAGGAATAATCTTTTCATAACGTTTTAAATCAAGGGTTAAATTTGAATTTATTTGTGTACGAACCCCTCGTTCATGGGCATACTTTAATAAAGGAACAACATATTGTTCAACTGATTTTAAGGAAAGCATCGGCTCTCCACCTGTGATACTTAGGGAACGAAGAGCGGGTACTTCGTCTAAACGCTTTAATAAAAGATCAAGCGGAAGAGCTTGTGGATCTTTTGGTTGTAATGTATAGCCAACAGCACAATGTTCACATCGCATATTACAAAGGGTTGTTGTCGTGAATTCTATATTTGTTAACGTCATTTCACCATACTGCTTCACATCTAAATATGCTTCCCATGGATCATAAGACGTTGTAATGGGTTTTACTGATTTTAGTGCATTCATTTGTTTGCTCCTTTTTAAAGGGTAAAAATAGCATGCTATAAAAGACAATATAGCCAATAGCATACCTTTCATTTTAACATGAACGAACATAATACACACCCTGTGAATGCTTAACCGGTACTTGTCAAAGGGTGAAATCTAGTCTACGATACATTTATCCCATTCTTAACGGGCAGTAAGACTCCCACTTCAAGATTAGAGAATCAAGAAGATAAGTGGGGGATAACTGCCCGTAAAGATCCGATAAGTTTCGCTAACCATCAGTGAGGGATGAAGAAAACCACAACTGATGGAAGTCTCACTTTATTTGAAAGGGGAGAGATGATGGGTAACGCTGTACATGATAAGGATTCCCAATTATCTTATTTAAAAAATCGATTAAATATGTTTTTAGAAGTATTAGACTCAATGGATCCTGAATCTACAGATGTAGAGGATATAGATCGTTTGATCCAAATGCTCGACGATCTTGAGATGAAACAAAATCAATTTAAAAAAGAGTGGAAAGAGTAAGCTGACACGATTTGTGTTGGCTTTTTTGTATTGGTTCTTTTTACGGTAAGCCATCAGCGAAAGATTTCAAGTTCAAGTGTTGTGAAATAAGCACTTTGTTTGAAAACGCTTCGATTTGGCTTTTCAATAAATAGTCTTACGAGTATAATAAAAATTGTGGGAAATGACTGAAAGTTTACTAAATGACTAGAGTAATAGGATTGTGACCTAAGCACTTTGTATGTAGCAGCTTTGAAGGTGCTTGAGCATTTCAAATGAACGTTTAAAATTATTATTTAAATGAACTGGGGTAAGCGCATTGACATCCAGCTACAGCGCCTAGCCTCGAAGCACAGGACGTGCGAGTGCAGTCGTTGTGACAGGACGTCGCGATTTTAGACTGTCTCGAGGTCATAAGCCACAAATGAATTGAAGACAATGAACGTCTTCTATTCATTTGCGTCTTAATTGCCCGAGGTTGTTCGAGGCGCTTACGCTTTTGTTCATGAGGGGGAAATCGAGATGAAAAACTTTTATGAAAGTATGTACCAATTAATTGTAGAAACTTCGACCAACTTGCCAAAAGACGTAAGAAGAGCAATCGCTGCAGCAAAGCTAAAGGAAAGTGCAGGAACACGTTCAGCGATGTCATTAGCAACAATTACAAATAATATCAAAATGGCAGATGATAATGTGTCTCCTATTTGCCAAGACACTGGATTGCCAACATTCAAAATAAAGGTACCTATTGGTGCAAATCAAATAGAAATGAAAAAAGACATTAAACGTGCAATTGAACAGGCTACAAAGGATGGAAAACTTCGTCCTAACTCTGTTGATTCGATTACAGGTGATAATAGCGGGGATAACTTAGGTGAAGGGACACCTGTTATTAAATTTGAACAATGGGAAAAAGATTATATAGATGCTCGTCTTATTTTAAAAGGCGGCGGCTGTGAAAATAAAAACATTCAATACAGTCTTCCGTGCGAACTTGAAGGTTTAGGGAAAGCTGGCCGTGACTTAGATGGTATTCGTAAATGTATTATGCATTCAGTTTACCAAGCACAAGGACAAGGCTGTAGTGCAGGCTTTATCGGAGTAGGCATCGGAGGAGATCGGACAAGCGGCTATGAGCTTGCCAAAGATCAACTATTTAGACGTGTTGATGATGTAAATGAGCGTGAGGAATTACGTCAGCTTGAAGAGTATGTAATGGAACACGCAAATGAATTAGGAATCGGGACAATGGGATTTGGAGGAGAAACGACGCTGCTTGGATGTAAAGTAGGTGTGATAAACCGTATTCCAGCGAGCTTCTTTGTCTCCGTTGCTTACAATTGCTGGGCATATCGCCGTTTAGGGGTATTGATTAATCCGGAAAGCGGTTCTATTAACGAGTGGCTATATCAGGATGGAGAGGAAATTGACTTCTCACAGGATGAAGTAGCTACAACAGAAGAACAAGCAATCGAAACAAGAGAAGTGGTTCTTGAAGCACCAATTACGGAAGAAAAAATAAGAGAGTTAAAAGTTGGAGATGTTGTTCGTATTAACGGAATGATGTACACCGGCCGTGATGCTATTCATAAATATCTTTCTGAAAATGATTCTCCAGTTGATTTAAATGGCCAGATTATCTATCACTGTGGACCGGTTATGCTAAAAGATGAGGATGGCAACTATCATGTGAAAGCAGCAGGTCCTACAACAAGTATTCGTGAGGAACCATATCAAGGGGATATCATGAAGAGATTTGGCATTCGAGCAGTAATTGGAAAAGGTGGAATGGGACCTAAAACATTAAAGGCATTAGAAGAGCATGGTGGAGTATACTTAAATGCAATTGGCGGCGCTGCACAATATTATGCCGATTGTATTAAATCTGTAGAAGGTGTAGATCTTATGCAATTTGGGATTCCAGAAGCAATGTGGCACTTAAAAGTTGAAGGCTTTACAGCTGTTGTCACAATGGATTCACACGGAAATAGCCTTCATGCTGATGTCGATAAAAGCTCACTTGAAAAGCTAGAGAAATTTAAGGAACCAGTATTTAAATAAACGTTTAAATAGGTGGAAGACCCGCGAAATATGCGGGTCTTCTTTTTTTATGGGATTTTATCTTCGATTTTTCTGATATATCTTCGATTATTAAAATTTATCGACGATTTTTGAAATATATTTTCGATTATTCAAATTTATTTTCGATTAGACTTTTTTCGACAATTTTTTTACGAATTAAACGGGATTCTTATTTTTTGGGATTTTTTCTCAGTATTGAAATCCTCTCTTTAACAACACTATAAATAATTATGTAAAATGAGGAGAGAACTGTCATGAAAAAATGGTCCATGTTGCTGACTCTTTTTTGTCTTCTTTTTTTATCAATGAATACCGTACAAGCCGTTTCAAATAAGCCAATCCACTGGGGATTTAAAAGAAGCCAAAATCACGAGCCGGCTTCAGCTGGGAAAGAATTAGATGAGCTCTTAGCTCAATATGGTTCCTTTTATTTAGGAGATACCTCAAAAAAGGAAATTTATTTAACATTTGATAATGGATATGAAAATGGATACACAGAAAAAGTATTGGATGTTTTAAAAGAACGCAAAGTACCAGCCACTTTTTTTGTAACCGGACATTATTTAAATTCTGAACCTGACTTAGTAAAGCGAATGGTTGATGAGGGGCATATTGTCGGTAATCACTCTTGGTACCATCCTGATTTAACAACACAAAGTGATACCGAGTTTAAAAAAGAGCTGGAATCTGTCCGACTCAAAGTTGAAGAACTTACAGGCCAAAAAGGAATGAGTTATCTGCGTCCTCCGCGGGGGATTTTTAGTGAAAAAGTACTCGCAAGGGCAAAGGAACTTGGTTATACATCTGTCTTTTGGTCTTTAGCTTTTGTTGATTGGAAAGTAGATGCGCAAAAGGGCTGGAAGTACTCCTACGACAACATCATGAAGCAAATTCATCCTGGTTCTATTTTGTTGCTTCATACTGTATCAAAGGATAATGCCGAAGCATTAGATCATGCCATTGTAGAATTAAGAAAACAGGGATATACCTTTAAAAGTCTAGATGATTTAATGATCAAAAAAATGATTGACCACCCTTATTTCATTTCCCTTTGAGCTATATTCAAAGGGTTTTTCGTCTTTATCCCGCTCTTAACAAGCAGTAAGCCCCATCTAATAAAAGTTTCACTTTATAAAATGAAGGAGTATGAATGGTATAATAAAAGTAAAAGGTGAAAAGGAAGAAATATATGTGGATGGAAACGGTAGTATGTAAGGGGCCATACAATTTTGACTCTGTTTTGGACAGATTATCAATGGATCCAATCATATCTCTTAATAAAAGCGAAAAGGTTATAAAAGTACCTGTACTCATAGAAAATAAGCCCAACGTCATTACAGTAAAAGCAGTCGGAACGATACACGAACCTGCTTTTGAAGTTAGTGGTAAAGACGAAAGCATGAAAGAAGCTGCACTAAAAAAAGTAAAAAGCATTTTTAGGTGGGACTATCCATTACAAGATGTAGCCAAGCATTTTCAACAAACAAATATTGCTAAGATCTTCAAACAACACGAAGGGACGCCTCTTGTGTTAGAATTTGATCTTTATAGCTGTTTAGTAAAGTGCATCATTCATCAGCAATTAAACTTAGCCTTTGCTCACACATTAACAGCAAGATTTGTCAAACAGTTTGGCTATGAGGTTGATAATGTGTGGTTCTACCCCAAGCCTGAAGTAGTTGCTAGGCTGAAATACGAGGAATTAAGAGAACTTCAATTTAGTCAAAGAAAAGCAGAGTACCTTATTGATACATCGAAGCTTATCGCTGATAAAATCTTGATTTTAGATGAGTTGGCTAAGCAGTCAGATGAAGAAATATTGAAAACGTTAATTAAGATTCGCGGAATTGGTCCTTGGACCGTTCAAAACATGTTACTCTCTGGACTTGGACGGCCAAACCTTTTTCCAAAAGCGGATATTGGGGTGCAAAGAGCGATTCAACAACATTTTCAGCTTGAAGCAAAACCGACAAATGATGAAATGGATCAATATAGTGAGCAATGGTCACCCTATTTAAGCTACGCAACATTGTATTTATGGAGAAGCATTGAGTAGAAACGGAGAGTATACGTTTATGAAAGAAAAGAAGCAAGCGAGTAATATTAAAATTTCTAAAGGGCAAACCTTTCCCCTTACGATCAAAAGACTAGGAATTAATGGTGAGGGAGTAGGCTATTTTAAGAGACAAGTTGTTTTTGTCCCTGGCGCATTACCTGGAGAGGAAGTCTTAGTTGAAGCGACGAAGATTCAGCCTAAGTTTGCGGAAGGAAAAGTAAAAAAGGTCCGCAAATCGTCTCCATTTAGAGTAAAGCCACCTTGTCCGATTTATGAAGAATGTGGAGGCTGTCAGCTTCAGCATTTGGCTTATGATCAACAGCTTAAGGAAAAACGAGATATTGTTATTCAATCATTGGAACGACATACAAAATTAAAGGTAAACCAATTAGATATTCGCTCAACTATTGGCATGGAAGATCCTTGGAATTACCGAAACAAGAGCCAATTTCAAGTTGGTCAGCAAAAAGGGAAAGTAATTGCAGGCTTATATGGATTAGAATCACACCGTTTAGTTCCTATTCAAAATTGTATGGTGCAGCATCCTTTAACAAATAAGGTTTCTGATGGAGTTAAACAGATTTTAGAGGACTTTCAAGTACCAATTTACGATGAACGAAAACGAAAAGGGATTGTCCGGACAATCGTCACCCGTGCTGGTTTTCAGTCAGGTGAAGTACAAGTTGTATTAATCACCACTCAAAAAGAGGTACCACGAAAAAAATTAATCATTGCAGAAATTCAAAAGAGATTTCCAGAGGTTAAATCAATTGTACAAAACATAAATGGAAACAAAACCTCTTTAATCTTCGGAGAAAAAACACTTCATCTCAGCGGTGAAGAAGTCATTCAAGAAACACTTGGTGACCTAAGCTTTGAGCTTTCAGCTAGAGCATTTTTTCAATTAAATCCAGTTCAAACTGTGAAGCTTTATGATGAAGTAAAAAAAGCAGCACAATTAACCGGTCGCGAAAAAATAGCGGATGCCTATTGCGGAGTCGGGACAATCGGATTATGGCTTGCAAGTGATGCAAGTGAAGTGCGCGGAATGGATACAATTGAAGCGGCGATTATTGACGCACAAGAGAATGCTCAAAAACACGGGTATACAAATACCACATATGTAGCAGGAACAGCTGAGCATTGGCTCCCAAAATGGGTTGAAGAAGGGTGGAGACCTGATGTTGTAGTCGTCGACCCTCCAAGAACAGGCTGTGACCGCAAGCTGCTAGATGCGATTAAAAAGGTAAGACCAAAGAAATTTGTTTATGTATCATGTAACCCAAGTACATTGGCGAAGGATATTGATTATTTAAGTAAGGATTATAAGGTTGAGTATATTCAGCCTGTTGATATGTTTCCTCATACGGCGCATGTCGAGTGTGTTGCAAGTTTGAGTTTAAAGGTGTAATCCCGAAATAAAGTCTTATCATACGAACCTTGATTTCGTTAATAAAACATTTGCGAAGTCAGGGTCTTTTTCATATTTAATCCTTCTCCTGTTTCTTCTCCATTCAAGCTAGGAGTAGAGATGCTCCATGAACTCATTTCAGAAACGGAGACATCAGATTAAAGGGAATCAATGGATTTCCGATGTATTTACCTTTGACTTTTATCAAAAGGCATTCTACAATTAATACTGAATGTTAAACCTTAAGGAGGATTATTAAAAAATGACACATTCGATGAGACTACGATTCCCAACTTTGAACCAGTAATTGAATATGGTCAAAGGCTCTGTTTGTGTATGCAGAGTAAACGGGATTAGTCTGTCCTTTTTTAATAATCTTCATTTCATATTTGAGATATTGTTATTCTCACAATACAATCAGTATATTACCCAAACATACTTTTTAAGATGGGTTGTTACTGTTTGTTCATGCAGGATAAAAATATGCAATATGTTGAAAGACAGCTTGATCTGGCTTTCTTTATTTTTGTTGAATTTATCCTTTTTTTGTGATACCAAAGGAAGGTTTATTTGCTGATGGTTCCTAACAGCCCCTTAATTGAATAAGGATGGGTCTCTTTCCCTTTTACTCTAAATCACAGGCAGATGCTTGTGATTTTTTTATTTTGAAACAAATCAAGATTTTAGCAGGCGAAAGGGAGTAGAGAGTAATGGAAAATGTATGTATTGAATTAGAAAATATAGAACTTTCATTTTTAGATAAGGTGGTATTAAACATCCCGCGACTGGCGATTCACCAGTTTGATCGAATAGGTATTGTAGGAAAAAATGGTGCAGGTAAGAGTACCTTGTTGAAATTAATAAATGGTCAAATTAAGCCAGAAAAAGGCCGCATAAAACGGTTTGTTGATTTTGCTTATTTTGATCAGCTTACATCGCCTAAGCAAACAGAAATAGAATATGATTTAAAAGGAAAATTGTCTATACCAGAAACGGAAATTGAATACTTTAGCGGTGGTGAACAGACAAGACTGAAGTTAGCTCAAATTTTCTCAAACTATCATGAAGGATTATTAATTGATGAGCCTACCACCCATCTTGATTCAGACGGTATCCGTTTTTTTATTGAGGAATTAATGTACTATTATGGTGCTCTTGTGCTTGTGAGTCACGACCGGTACGTATTGGATAAACTGGTGACAAAAATTTGGGAAGTGGAAGGTGGGAATGTTACCGAATATAAAGGGAACTATTCGGATTATGTGGAACAAAAAGAACTTCAGAAAAGGCAGCAGCAAGAACAACATGATCAATACGTAAAAGAAAAATCACGTCTTATTAAAGCAGCAGAGGAAAAAATGAAGAAGGCTGAAAAAATTACACAGGCGAATGGACACATTTCCAAAAAGGAAACAAAAGCAAAGGCAAATAAGATGTTTATGACGAAATCAAAGGATACAAGTCAAAGGGCAGTACAAAAAGCAGCAAAGGCGATAGAGCAGAGAGTGGAACAACTTGAAGCAGTCGATGCTCCAAAAGAGGAGCAGATCATTCGTTTTCATCAATCAAAAGCTCTTCAGTTACACAATAAAGTTCCGATTATAGCAGATCGCTTAACGCTAAAGGCAGGAAACAAGATTCTTCTTGAAGAATCGAGTTTCCAATTCCCATTAGGCAAAACGATTGCCATTACAGGAAAAAATGGTTCAGGTAAAACCACTTTGCTTCACCATATCTTGCAACGTGGTGAAGGGGTTACAATTTCTCCAAAAGCAGTCATTGGAGCTTACGAACAGATGGATTATCAATTTATGAAAGATGAAACAGTACTAGTATATTTAAAAAATAGAAGCGACTTTGACGAAAGTAAAATCCGCTCTGTCCTTCATTCCATGGGTTTTGCAGGTAATGATTTAAAAAAGAATGTCCGAAATTTAAGCGGCGGAGAGGCAATACGTCTAGTGTTGTGCCAGCTTTTCCTAGGAAGATATAATATGTTAGTTTTAGATGAGCCAACAAACTTTTTAGATGTCTTTTGTATTGAGGCGTTAGAGCGTTTCATAAAAGCGTATGAAGGAACAGTACTCCTTGTATCACATGATCGGACTTTTATTGATAAGGTGGCTGATTGTGTATATGCTATAGAAGATCAAAAATTATTGTTAAAAAGCTAAGATAGAAAGGAGCAGGGGTTTACTCTGCTTCTTTTTACTAGGGGTCATTAAAAAGGTAAGGGATGAGGTTCTCAGCCAATTATTTCTTAAACCGATAACCTACACCCCAAATTGTTTCGATAAATTGTGGATGTGAAGGGGATTCCTCGATTTTTTCCCTTATTTTCCTGATGTGGACGGTGACGGTGTTGACATCGCCGATTGAGTCATATCCCCAGATTCGTTCCATTAAGTATTCTTTCGTAAAAACAATGTTTGGGTTTGTAGCCAAAAATGTTAATAGATCAAATTCTTTGGCCGTAAGGATTCTTTCTTCATTGTTTTTAAACACTCGTCTTGAGTCAAGCTGAATGAGAAGGTCTCCGATTTGGATGTCATGTTGTTTTGGTTCCCGATTGATTAACCGATTGTATCTTGAAATATGTCCCTTTACTCTTGCGACTAGCTCATTTGGGTTAAACGGTTTTTCGATATAGTCGTCTGCACCTCGATCAAACCCCCGAATTTTGTCAATGTCTTCTTTTCGGGCTGTTACCATAAGGATGGGGATATCCAATGTTTGTCTCAGCTTTTTGCATAATTCAAATCCATTCATTCCTGGGAGCATTAAGTCTAGAATAATTAGACTATAGGTGTTCGTCATCGCGAGTTTTAATCCTTCTTCACCAGTTATGGCAATGTCACTTTCAAATCCATTAACCTCTAGATAATCTCGTTCTAATTCTGCAATATTTACTTCATCCTCAATAATTAATATCTTTGGCATTTATACCACCTTTTTTAGTTGAAAATAAACACTTGTGCCTTTACCTCGTTCACTTTCAGCCCAAATCGATCCGCCATGTTGTTCAATTATTTTTTTAGCGATCGATAATCCAAGGCCGCTTCCGCCAGTTGAAGAGTTTCTGGAAGCATCCGTACGATAAAAGCTTTCAAAAATAAATGGAAGATCTTCCTGCCTTATACCGCTTCCATTATCGCTCATTTTGACGAGGATTGAATCATTGCCTGAGGATAAGTGGACTTGGATTTTTTTATTTTCCTTATCCATGTATTTCAGGCTGTTTTGAATGATATTTGAGACAACCCGTCTTAATTTTTCCCGGTCAGCTTCCACAAGATATAACTTGCTTTTATCTGCAAAAAGCTCTGCTGAACCTTGTTCACTTTCTAAGTGTAACGCGAGTTCCTCAATAAAATCTGCAAAAAAAGAATATAAGTCTACTTTCTCAAAGTGAAAAGACTCTCGCTTTAAATCTAATTTAGAATATAGAAATAATTCATCTATAAGTCCATCCATATCTTGTGCCGTTTTATAGACGATGTTCATATAACGTTCTAGTTTTTCCGGAGTATTTGCCACTCCATCTTGAATGCCTTTTACATAACCTTTGATGGATGTTAATGGTGTTTTAAGATCGTGGGAGATACTGGCTATCAGTTCCTGCCGGTTTTGTTCATAGCGCATCTGGGCCATTTTTGCATCTTTAAGTTTTAATCGCATCTCCTCAAATGTATTACTAAGCTCACCAAGTTCATCATTCTTGGTGGATTTTACACTATAGTCTAAATCCCCGTTACTTATTTTCTTTGCAGCAATGGAAAGTTTCTTAATTGGCATGATGATACTTTTTGATACATAAAAAGTTAAGAAACCATTTGTAATAGCTAATATTAGGATCATGCCAATAAAACGAAGATTGATAAACATTCTTAAGTCATCGCCTTGAGGATTCCCGTTAAATACAACAAAAAGCAGATAGCCCAAAACAATTTCTAATAATAAGAAACAAATAATTGGAATAACAACCATACCGATATTAGACAATAGTAATCGTTTCTTGATTGACAACATGATCACCTGCTAGCGTTTTAAGTTCTAAATTATTGTGTCCATTATAAGGGAAGGATATAGGATTGTGTTCGGCAGCCCTATTTGTTGTTCCAGATCGGGACCACAATTGCACAAAGCAAAGCAGTAAAGTAAGGAAGATACTTGATCCCAATCGGTTCATGAAACAAAATCATTCCAACTATACCAATCATACTGGACAAGGCAATTCCAAGAATAAAGCCGCCAGTAATTCCTACTAAAATAGATAGTAATAATCTCAATTTTAATCCCTCTTTCTTTTATTAAAAATGATTTTCCAAGTCTTTAAAACAGTGATACTTGATAAAACAAATAAAATACAGGCAAAAACAGCGTGCATTGGCCCAACCCATGGTATGACAGCTCTAATATTTGCTGTAAAGTACATAAGGAATATGGATACAAGGAATCCAAATAGATGCCAGTATGCCCAGCGTGGCAGGGCTCCTACAAATGCAAAGATAAGCATTAAAACTGGTAAATTAAAACCAAACAAGTGGACAAACATGATGTGCTTCGCCCAATTGACAGGGCTCATAAAGACGGCCATCCCAGCCAAGTAAATCTGTGCCAAGATACATAGTGTAAATAAAATGGCCAAAATGAAATAACTGAGTCTCCCAACACGAATTCTAAGATTATTCACTTCCAAGTAAATGACCTCCAGTAATTTTTATTTGTGTCCATCATAAGTGGCAATTCTAAATCACTTCTTAGTAAATTCTTAAATAATTATTAAATATGAAATAATAGGTCTGTTTTTCTATCAGTTTTTCAATCATGCATGTTGTTTTATTTTTATAAACATCATGGCGATTGCCCCTGATAGTAATCCCCATATAGCGTTTGTTGCTAAAACACTGACAAATGCAAATGGATTCGTTAGCGGTCCTTGTAAGTGACCCGTTAGGATCGGTGAAAAGATACCACTAATGATGATTGCGAATATACCGTAACCCATCCCGGCGAAAAGTAATGTTAGTAGCGGTTTTGGTTCGTTTTTGATGACAACTGCCGTGATCCATATGAATGTGATCATAATGGTTGAAGTAATACTTGTGACTGGTTTCCCGATTGCTTCAGATATTCCTGTCATACTCATAATTGGTCTTGAAAGGGCAATAGCAGAAAGTACAGCAATGAGTTTCCAATTTAAACCTTTATATCGGTTATTGTTTGACATGATGATCAACCTCTTTCTATTAATAAAATTCTTACACAACAAACAATAACCCCAATTTCTTATCTAAACCTAAAGCATTTATTAAATAATTCTTAAATGAAAATGTGGGCTTGTTTTTATCTCTTTTTCTCACTTTCCTTTTTAAAAGTCGGAACCTTCCTCTAATAAACACGTAGTAATCATTGAGGTTAACTAATGTACTAGGTTCTTTTCATTCAAAAAGGTACAAAGTTCCTTTTTAGACAAGGGGGTTAAACATGAAAAATAGCAGATTAATCTTTCTAATATTGGGTGTTATTATGCTGTTGAATGCAATAGTGGTGAACGGGGCTTTTCTTTCAGTTGGAAAATTCCCTGAAGGATTAATGCTTGTTGCATTGGCCATCATGTGTTTTTGTTTAGCGTATTTATCTGGTCATTTTGCTGCCAAGGACGAACGCGCTCAAAAAATAAGGGAACGTGGTGTTTATATTAGTTATTTTTGGATGGTAGGGATGATCTTTATCTTATTATTGTGTATTAACCCTTACCTAGGTTTTGTCACGATTTCGGCTTATCATTTATTAACTTTAATCGGATCATTATATATAGCGGTAGTATTTTTAAATATGACGTATTACGCATGGAAATATTCCAACTAAGTTCACAAATGATAGGGGATGAGGAAATGGATGAAAGAATACAAGAATTAGTAAACCTAACAAAGATGAAATTTGGTTTGGACAGCTATTCCTTACAAACATATGAGATTTATAGAAAAGTAAATTTCTTCAATGACACCGTTTATACATTAAGTATGGAATGGTTTCCTAACCATGAAACTGTTAATAAAGACGGCTCAAATCCAGAAGGTGCAGCTGTTATTGAAATAGATATACATACTCATAAATTCACAAGCGTTATTTTTGTCATGGGAAAGACTTATGCACAAAATGGAGTGTCATTCGCTCATTTTACTAAAAAAGACATCATCAATTGGATTGAACAGGAAACAGGTCTAACTTACGGAAAACAATTCAACCTGCGTAAGGAAGTTGAGGCAGAGTTTCATTTTATGGAATGCATTGATGGTGTAGCTGTATCTCCGTCAGGCTATATCGAACTTCATTTTAATAAAGAGGGGAAGCTTACTTTCTTCTCTATTCACGGTCAATTTCCTTCTAAGCAAATGGTTAGAGAGGAGGAATATTCTCTGACCTTTGAAAAGATCGAGCATTTAGCAAATGAACAATTGAAGCTAATTGAATTCCCTTTATTTGAACAAAAGCGATTATTACCTGTTTTTGCGGTAGAAGAGATTTATGTCAAAAACGATCAAACGTCAACGATTCCGTTTGAAGTCTTTGCTGACGCAAACTCATATGTGAAAATAGATAAACCAATTTATTGGAATGAGCCACTTAAACAAACGTTTAATCAAAAAGAATTAACGTGGAATGAAGAGGTTTCTGTAGAACAAGCATATGCCTTTGAGCAGTCTCCGGATTCTTTTCCAATCTCAAAGGAAGAGGAAGAAACATGTATCATAGCAGTAACAGATTTTTTACGCCAGGCATATCCAAATGACACTGGTATATGGATCCTCAAAACCCTTCATCGTGAAAAAGGGTACATCCATGCCATTCTAAGGACGAATAAACAGGATAACCGTGTGTTTCAAAGAAAGTTGATGCTTATTATTGATGCCAAGACCCTTCAAGTAATGAATGATATGGATAACAAATCGATGTTAGAGATTTTTGATGAATTTCAAGCGTATGAGAAGATACCGATTAAAAAGGAAGAAGCTTTTGAGAAAATAAAAGACTTGTTTGAGTTAAAGCCTATTTATGTTTACGATTTTTCACAAAAACAATATGTACTATGTGGAAAAATAGACTGTAAGTATGGAGTGAATGCTTTAACGGGAAAAGTGATTGCGTTAGCTGATTTGTAACAACTGTTGATTTTAAAAAACGGCTAAAATATAATATGGAATGTTTTCCTTAAAGAACCAGTAGCAAGATTTCTAATCGCCCATAGGATGTATGATAAAGATCATCATGAAAAGGGGCGGTGGATTATGTATGTTTATCGAGCTACTCAGAGTGTTGTGGCATATGGTGTGGGAGATGTAACAGGTGATAAAATACCTGATCAGGTGTATTTAACAGGGATTAAGACTCCTGATAGCCCATTTATTCAACAGATCACTCTTCACGTCCAAGACGGAAGAACAGGTAAGGTAACTTCTGTTTCGCTACCTGAAAATGGAGGGTATAATCCATCTCTATTTATAGGAGATTTCACCGGAGATGGTGTTGCTGATATTCTTATTAGCCTTCCTACAGGAGGAAGCGGCGGTATAATCAATCATTTTCTTTACTCATTTATAAATAACAACCCAAAAATCCTCTTTAATTCAAATGTTTATAATGAAGAATACAAATATAGCGTTTTGTATCAAAATGACTACGAAGTAAAGGTGACCAGTGAGAAAAATAATCTAACGTATATGATTGATATTTCGTTGAGGGATCCTGAATATTTGAATGAAATATACGATGCGAGCGGGAAGTTGAAGTCTCCCATTACAGGATTTGTGAACCCTTTAAGTGGTTTATATCCAGTGGATTTTGACTCCAATCATGTATTTGAATTATTAGCTTATCAAAAAATTGCTGGAAGATATAATGCAGATGCTTTAGGCTATGTGTTAAATACGTTAGGCTGGGAAAATAACAGGTTTAACCTGCAAAATCAATATGTAGCGATATTTGGAGTTTAAGAAATTGGAATTTTCGAAAAATAATGTCACAAAATATAACATGAATGTGGAATGCCTCTTTTATCTTTTATATAGTTAAGATAACAAAAAGGTAAAGGGGCTGTTGACATGAAAAAATCTAGAGTTGGCTTTATCACATTTATAATCTTAACAGTAAGAACTGTATTCACATACTAAAAATGAAATGAGTCGGATATAAAGAGGATACGAATGTATTCTCTTTTTTTATGTTAAGAATCCTAACATCGCCAGCGAAATTGAGTCTTGCTTCAATGTAAAGTAAAATAGTAAAAAACGTTAGATGAAAGAAAAGGTGTTTTCATTGAAAAAGGTAATCGTCATTGGAGCAGGAATTTTAGGGGCATCTGCAGCTTATCATTTAGCAAAGGCTGGGGCGGATGTAACAGTGATCGATCGAAAGGATAAGGGGCAAGCAACAGACGCAGCAGCGGGAATTGTTTGTCCATGGCTATCTCAACGCCGTAATAAAGCATGGTATCAGCTTGTGAAAAATGGTGCTCGTTACTACCCTAAATTAATAAAGAAGCTAGAAGAAGATGGAGAAACTGAGACGGGATATAGTCGAGTTGGTGCGATAAGCTTACACCAAGATCCCGAAAAACTTGAAAAAATGGCTGAACGCGCCCGAAAACGAAGGGAAGATGCGCCGGAAATCGGTGATATAGAGGTATTGACCCCTGAGGAAACAAAAGCGCTATTTCCTCCACTATCACCTGAATATGGTGCTGTATATGTAAGTGGGGGAGCACGAGTCAACGGGAGAGCCCTTCGAAATGCATTAGTTCAAGGGGCTAAAAAGAATGGTGCCACTTTTATTGAAGGAAATGCTGTTTCGTTAATTCATGAAGGTAACCAAGTAAATGGAGTACAGATAGAGAATGAAGCACTGCAGGCTGAGCAGGTTCTTGTTACTGGCGGTGCTTGGTCAAACGAATTGATACATACTCTAGGCAAGAAGTTTTTGGTTACTCCGCAAAAAGCTCAAATCGTTCATCTTGAAATGCCTAGTGAAGATACGGGTTCTTGGCCTGTTGTTATGCCGCCTAATAATCAATATATCTTAGCCTTTGAACAAGGCAGGGTTGTTGTCGGAGCAACTCATGAAGATGAAGCGGGATTTGATGGCCGAGTGACAGCAGGTGGTCTACAAGAGATCTTAACGAAAGCATTAGAAGTTGCTCCCGGCTTACATGAAAGCACTCATTTAGAAACAAGAGTCGGGTTCAGGCCATTTACTCCAGGTTTCTTACCTGTCATCGGGTCACTCCCTGAATTTGAAGGGATTCTTCTAGCAAACGGGTTAGGTGCTTCAGGTTTAACGAGTGGTCCTTACCTCGGCATGGAGCTTGCAAATCTTGCGTTGGATAAGGAAGTAGAAATTGATTTGAGTCTCTATGATGTGGCAAATGCTGTTGAATAGAAAAAGGGTAAGCTGTTAGATAGCTCACCCTTATTGTCTTTGACATCAAGCGCCTTGTTCAGCCCCTCGGGGCTAAACAAGGCGCTTGCGCTTTTATAGTACTTAACGTCGATGTTGCACAAGGTCAATGGCACCTAATACTACGTGAGCTAGTCCAAAACCGAAAACAGTATTAGCGACCATTTTATTTGAGCCGCGTCTTTGTTTTAATGCATATCCAGTAGCTGTGACAACTGAACCTAATGCTGTTGGTATGACTCCTTCACGAATATTCATGACATTTCCCCCGCATCGTTGTTATTGGTGTACAAGAACACCTGTATTAATATGTGCTTAATTTTTAAAAAATAACCTGTTGTTTTTTAAAGCTCACCGCACGCCCACTTTAAGATGAGCAGCCTGGAGCTCCAATCAGCCCATTCTTAGACACTTATTACAAAACAACAAAAACAGCCTTTTTATAAAGTATAGACCATCACTTTAACAGTAAAAACACCTAATTGATAAAGAAAATAAACACTAAATCCAACAAATGTGAAAAAAACTAAAAAGATAGCAGGAACAATACTTTTTATCATTATATTTACCTCGCAATCTACTAAGATAATAGCAGTATGGTCAAAATAAAATAATTTATACATCATAAAGAAATTCTCCTTAATCTATCGAATGAAAAACTAGTAAAATTAGAGATGTAAACGTATAATATTTAGTAAATATATAATCATAAAATGGATAGAATCATCCTTGTCCAGGATCGTAAAAACCATGAAAGAAATAGAATTCGTTTCATCATAAAAAAACATTAGATTTTACTAAAGAATTAGGTGACGACATGGCAACGATAAAAGATATAGCAGAAAAAGCAGGAGTATCACCAGCAGCAGTTTCAAGAATTTTAAACAATGATGCAACATTATCTGTTGGAGAAGAGACAAGAAAGAGAGTGTTAGAGGCTGCGGCCATTTTAAACTATAAGCCAACAAGGAAAAGAAACACGAATAAAAATTCAGATGTATATGAAATTGGCATTGTCTCAGCTATTACACAAGAGGAAGAGGTACAAGACCCTTATTTTATGACTATTCGCCTAGGGATAGAGATGGCGTGTTCAAAGTTTCCCTTAAAAATAAAGACAGTCATTAATGCCGGAAATGGCGCTTCATTTGACGAATTAAAAAAATTAGATGGTGTGATCGTCATTGGCGGAATTGAACCTTCATCTGTTCAGGAATATTGTCAGGGCCATAAAAATATTGTGTTTATTAACCATTTACCAGAAACAGGTGAATATGATGTCGTAGCATCGGGTTTGGATAAAGCAACCGAAGATGTTCTCGACTATTTGTTTGAGTTAGGCCATACGAAGATTGGATTTATTGGAGGGAATGATACTTTTAACAGGTTATACGATAATAAATCTATGGGAGAACTCCAAGATATTAGGAACTCTGCCTATGAGAAAGTAATGAAGCAAAAACAGCTTTATCGGCCAGAGCTTGTTCAAATAGGGGAATGGGGAGCAACAGGAGGCTATCAGTACATGAAGAAATTCATCGAAGCAGGTACATTGCCAACGGCTTTAGTTTGTGCAAGTGATCAAATGGCTATCGGGGCAATGAGAGCCCTTCATGAAGCGAAAATTAAAGTACCGCAGGATCTATCAATTGTTGGATTTAATGATATAGAGGCTGCAGAATTTTTAAATCCTCCATTATCAACAGTAAAAATTCATACCGATGAAATGGGAAAAACGGCTGTTAAACTTTTATATGATCGTTTAAAAGGGAGAAAAATACCTATCAAAGCTGTCCTAAGTACAGAATTGGTTAGACGAGAAAGTAGTTCTGCACCTAAAAAATAAAGTACGAATGAAGAACCTCTGATCATAATAATAGAGGTTCTTTCATACAATTTTTTTCTAGAAATCATTTGTTTATTTTTTGTTCTTGATCTTAGGCGTAAGTTCATTATATAATGGCATCAAAGTTAGTTAACCGTTTAACCGGAGGGAAAATGAACCAAAAAATTACAATACGAGATGTAGCAAAACATGCTGGGGTTTCTCCTGCAACCGTTTCTTATGTGCTGAATGGGATCAATAAAGTATCAGAAGAAACGAAGGAAAGAGTTTTGCTTTCTATCAATCAGTTAAACTATCAGCCAGATTTTACGGCAATTAGCTTATCGAAACGAAAATCAAATATGATTGGTGTGATCATGCCGCTCATAGGAGATACTCTTGCACCTATTTTTAAGGAAAATCCTTACTTTAGTGAGCTTCTAAGTGGAGTTGAATATATTTGCCGCAAAAACGGATATGATTTTGTTATTTCCGGCATTTCTAAATCAGAGGAATGTAAAAATTGGGTGATGAAGAGAAATCTAGATGGATTAATCGTTTTAGGGAAATTCCCTTTAAACTTATCCGAAGAAATGAAAACGCTATCTATACCACTTGTGTTCATAGACTCCTTCGAAAATTATGTTAGTCAATATCATAATATTCGAATTGATGATGAACTAGGGGGATATTTAGGCACAAAGCATTTGATTGAATTAGGTCATAAAAATATTTGTTTTATACCGAATGGGAAAATTGATTACGCTGTAGATGGCCAAAGATTTTTAGGGTTTAAACGAGCTTTAGCTGAAGGGAATTTGCCATTTAAGGACGAAATGGTTATTGAAGGAAGATATAACTCATTTGAGAATGGCTATTTAATTGGAAATGAACTAGTGAAAAATAAACGATTTACAGGTATTTTTACTTCATCGGATATTACAGCTTTGGGAATTATGAAATCTGCAAATGATCATGGAGTAAAAATTCCGGATGAGATTTCAATCGTCGGGTTTGACGATTTGATGATCAGCCGCTATTCTTCACCAAGCTTAACGACGATTCGCCAAGATGTGTTTCGTAAAGGGGCTGTTGCAGCAGAAACGGCTATTCATGTAATAGAAAATGAAGACGTAAAGTCAGAAGAAATCATGCTTTCTGTAGAATTGGTTGTCAGAGGTTCTACGATGAAAAAACAACCATTTTAAGGAGGTGAACTCATCTAATCTCATTGTGTAATCATAATTTTTTAACCGGTTCACTAAAAAAATAAACAAACAAATAAATTTTGATTAGGGTGAAAAAAATGACAAACGTAACAGTATGGAATGAAAATAGACATGAAAAGAAAAATCCAGTCGTAAATGAAATATATCCTAAAGGAATTCACGGTGCCATTGCAGAATTCTTACAAGAAGACAATTATGAAGTAAGAACAGCTACATTAGATGAAGCTGAACATGGGCTGACTGATGAAGTTCTAGAAAATACAGATGTACTTGTATGGTGGGGCCATCTTGCTCATGGTGAAGTCGAGGATTCAATCGTAGAAAAGGTTCAACAAAGAGTGTTAGATGGAATGGGCCTTGTCGTATTACACTCAGGACATTTCTCTAAGATTTTCAAAAAGTTAATGGGGACTAGCTGTGATTTAAAATGGCGTGAAGCAGATGAAAAAGAGCGTCTGTGGGTTGTAGATCCTAGCCATCCAATTGCTGAAGGTGTTGGGGAATACATTGAACTTGAGAAAGAAGAAATGTATGGTGAGCACTTTGATATTCCAGCTCCAGACGAATTAGTTTTTACTAGCTGGTTTGAAGGTGGAGAAATTTTCAGAAGCGGATGTGTGTTTAAACGTGGAAACGGAAAGGTGTTCTATTTCCGCCCAGGACATGAAACATATCCTACGTATCATAATGAACAAGTTCAACGTGTCATTAAAAATGGCGTCAAATATGTAAGCCCTGTCAACCGCAAGCGTCCAGTGTATGGAAATGCTAAACCATTAGAAACAATTGCAGCAAAATAACCATCATAAACTGAAACTTGAGAAGGGGATTGTCCCTTTTATGAAAAATGGAGGAATGTAAAATGGGTAAATTACGAGTTGGAGTTATTGGTTGTGGAAGTATCGCGCAATATCGTCATCTTCCTGAATATGCAGCAAATCAAAATGTTGAATTAGTTGCAGTATGTGACATTGTTGAAGACCGAGTAAAAGAAGTAGCAAATAAGTATGGTGCAAAAGCATTTACTGATTATAAAGAGCTTATTAATAGCGGTGAAGTAGATGTCGTAAGTGTTTGTACTCCAAACTACTTGCATGCTCCTATTTCAATTGAAGCATTAAACAATGGTCTTCACGTATTATGTGAAAAACCTATGGCAACTTCTCAGGAAGAAGCAGATGCAATGATTGAAGCGGCGAAAAAGAATGATAAAAAGCTAATGATTGCTCATAACCAACGTTTTGTCCGTTCACATCAGCTTGCTAGACAATTAATTGAAAGCGGTGCAATTGGGAAAATTTACAGCTTCCGTACTGCATTTGGTCATCCGGGACCTGAAGGCTGGAGCATTGATGGCAGAGAAAGCTGGTTCTTTGAAAAAGAAAAAGCGTATATCGGTGCAATGGGTGACTTAGGTGTTCATAAAACCGATTTATTGCGCTATTTACTTGGAGAGGAAATTGTTGAGGTTGGTGCATTTATTGAAACAACAGCAAAAGATTTCGCTGATGTAGATGACACAGCTGTTTGTGCACTCAAAACAGAAAGCGGAATCATTGGAACACTTGCAGCAAGCTGGTCTTATACAGCGAAAGAGGATAATTCAACGATCATTTATGGTGAAAAAGCAATTTTACGCTTAGAAGACAATCCGACATATTCTTTAGTTGTGCAATACACAAATGGTGAAGTTGTGAACTATGAATTAGGAAAAATTCAATCAAACGATGAGGGTGGCCAAAACACAACTCACGTAATTGATAACTTTGTAACATCAATTGTAGAAAACACTGAGCCGCCAATTAACGGTGAAGAGGGTATGAAATCATTAGCTGTTATTCTAGCAGCGATTAAATCAAATGAAACAAAAACAATTGCTAAGGTATTTGAGTGATAAAAATGAGTAAATTACGTATTGGAATAATTGGTGTTGGCGGTATTGCACAAGGTCGCCATATCCCGGCTTTTCAAAGCTTTTCTGATGACTGTGAAATCACAGCAGTAAGTGATGTCAATAAAGAAAGAGCACAGGAAGTCGCAACAACACACCAAATTGAACATGTATTTGAAGACTATCATGAAATGTTTCAGCATGTGGATGCAGTATGCATTTGTACACCAAATAAATTTCACGCAGAAATTACGATTGCTGCATTAGAGGCAGGAGTGAATGTTCTTTGTGAGAAGCCTATGGCTCTTTCTGCAGAAGAATGTGAAAGGATGCTAGAAGCTTCAAGGCGTTCAGGTAAAGTATTAGCGATTGCCTACCATTATCGTTTTATGCAAAACTCTCAAGCTGCTAAACAATTGATGGAAGAAGTGGGGACTCCCCTTGTCACAAGAGTTCAAGCGTTGAGAAGAAGAAAAGTACCTGGTTGGGGTGTGTTCACAAATAAATCACTCCAAGGTGGAGGAAGCTTAATCGATTATGGCTGCCATCTGCTAGACTTAGCCATTTGGTTAATGGGAAGTCCGAAGCATGTTGAAGTAAACGGCAGCACATATAATGTGTTAAGTAAGACGCCGAATGGTGTGAATCAATGGGGTACTTTTGATCATGAAACCTTTGATGTGGATGATCATGTGACAGCATACATTAAATTTGAAAATGGTGCCTCACTTTTATTGGAAACATCATGGGCTGCAAATATACTAGACGATCAGGAACATGTTAGTATCTCTGGAGCAGACGGTGGTTTGAGTGTATTTCCTCTAGAACTTTACACCGCGAAAAACGGGATGTTAATGAATAGCCAAGCAGCTTGGGTGCCGGGTGAAGATGATCCAGGCAAGGCTCAAGCGAAAAATTTCATTGATGCATGCCGAGGAGAAGCTGAGTTAGTCGTAAAACCTGAGGAAGCATTACAAGTTTCCCAGATTATCGATGAAATCTATCAATCTGCTGAAAGAACAAAATCTTAATATTGATTTCCTAAATTCTTTTTAAGTAAGATTGTTTCTTTGTATAGGTTATTTTAAGAAGAGAACGAATTAGGTTGATTGGAGCGGAAGGTGTCATCGCACACACCATGGAAAGTGAGCATCCTAAGCGGAAATCAACCAATCCAATACTTTTTACATAGCAACAATGTTTGCTAAATTCAGAAGGTTTAATCCAAATTATAGGAGGAATTCCCATGAAATTAGGCGTATTCACAGTTCTTTTTAATGATAAATCCTTTGAAGAGATGTTAGATCATGTGAAGGCATCAGGTCTTCATGCAGTAGAAATCGGAACAGGCGGATATCCTGGAGGAACGCACTGCGACCTAGATGCATTATTAGAAAGTGAAGAAAAGCGTAATGAATATTTAGCAAAAATTCAGGAACGCGACTTAATCATCAGTGCATTCAGCTGTCATGGAAACCCGCTGTCGCCAGACAAAGAAATGGCAAAAGACCATCACGAAACAATCATGAAAACAATCAAACTTGCATCATTAATGAATGTACCAGTTGTGAATACATTCTCAGGTACACCAGGTGACAGTGAAGATGCGAAATATCCAAACTGGCCTGTTACTCCATGGCCAAATGAATATGGTGATGTGTTAAAGTGGCAATGGGAAGAAAAATTAATTCCTTACTGGAAAGAAGTTGGAGCTTATGCAGAGGAGCATAATGTGAAAATTGGTTTGGAATTACATGGCGGATTTTTAGTTCACACTCCATATACATTATTAAAACTACGTGAAGCAACATGTGAAGCAATTGGTGCTAACCTGGATCCGAGTCATCTATGGTGGCAAGGAATTGATCCAGTCGCAGCCATCAAAATTCTAGGAAAAGCAAATGCCATTCACCACTTCCATGCAAAAGATACATACATTGACCAAGACAATGTAAATATGTATGGATTAACAGACATGCAGCCTTACGGCGAAGTTCAAACAAGAGCATGGACATTTAGATCTGTAGGTTGTGGACACAGCTTAACAGAATGGAACGATATTATGAGTGCACTTCGCACGTATAACTATGACTACGTTGTGAGCATCGAGCACGAAGATCCAATCATGTCCATTGATGAAGGCTTCGAACGTGCAGTTACAAACCTTAAAACGGTATTAATTAATGACCAGCCATCTCAAATGTGGTGGGTATAAGATAGAAGGTAGCCCCTCTTTTTACTAGAGGGGTTTTCTTTTTTCACAAAAAATCTGTATGATGGAGAATAGATTCGTTTGACGGAAATAAATAAAGTACAGGTGAAAAAATGGCTAATCCAATTCGAGTACAGGTAAAACCAAACTATGTAAAACAGTTTAAGTCAGGATATCCTCTTATCAATAAAGAGGCAATCAAAAACAGTGAAGCCCTAAAACAAGAAGGAACGATCATTGACCTTTTTGATGAAAAAAATCAATTTATTGCTAAGGGATACTACGGAAAACAAAATAAAGGAAGAGGCTGGATTCTAAGTCATAACCAAAAGGAAGTCATTGATCAGTCCTTTTTTGATAAGAAGATTAAAGTTGCGGTTGAAGCACGCCGGCCTTTTTATGAGGATCAAAATACAACTGCTTTTCGTGTTTTTAACGGAGAAGGAGACGGAATTGGCGGATTAACAATTGATTGCTATGAAGATGGTTATTATGTGTTAACTTGGTATAGTGAAGGGATTTATTCTTTTAAAGAAGAAATCATTCACTCACTAAGCAAAGCAGTGGACTATAAAGGAATTTATGAAAAGAAAAGATTTGATACAAAGGGTACATATATTGAGGATGACGACTTTGTGACAGGAGAGAGGGCTAATTTTCCTCTTATTGTGAAGGAAAATGGGATTCGATTTGCTGTTTATCTAAATGATGGGGCAATGGTTGGTGTTTTTCTAGATCAGAGAGATGTTCGAAAAACAATCCGTGATAAATATGCAAAAGGAAAAAATGTATTAAATACATTTTCTTATACAGGAGCGTTTTCTGTTGCAGCAGCACTCGGAGGAGCGACTAAAACAACAAGTGTTGATCTTGCGAATCGAAGCAAAGCCAAAACAATTGAACAGTTTAGTGTTAATCAACTCGACTATGAAGCACAAAGCATTATTGTTGAAGATGTCTTTCATTATTTTAAGTATGCGGTTAGAAAGAATCTTACATTCGATATGGTCATTTTGGATCCACCAAGCTTTGCTCGATCGAAGAAGCATACCTTTAGTGCAGGAAAGGATTATCCTGAGCTGTTGAAACAGGCAATTCACATTACCGAGAAAAATGGAATTATTGTTGCTTCCTCAAATTGCAGTACATTTGGCATGGCGAAATTTAAAGGTTTTATCGAGACGGCTTTTCAAGAAAGTGGGGAACGTTATAAAATCCTCGAAGAATTTAGCCTGCCCGAAGATTTTAAAACAATGAAGGAGTTCAAGGAAGGCAATTATTTAAAAGTAGTCATCTTACAGAAACGGTAAAGTGAAACTTCCAATCAGTGGAGGTTTTCTTCATCCTCCACTGATGGTTAGTTGAACCAATCGGACCTTTACGGGCAGTTATCCACCACTACCCTCTTTGTAAACTCAGCAGCTTGAAGAGGGGGGCTTACTGCCCGTTAAGAGTGGGGTAATAATTAAGGACTGACAGACTGACAGACTGACATTCTTAGGAATGTCAGTCTTCATACAATTAGTGGATAATGAAATAGGATTTGAATTTTTTAATGATTTCCTCGCGTTTCCCGAGAAGTTCCTTATAATCTCTAAGTAACTTTGTATTACTTCTATCTTTCACCCACTCTGAAAATGCACGTTCACACTCTTTCGAAATGGCTGATAATTCATCGTTAATTTCATTTAATTTTTTAATTTGAACATTAACCATGTGTTACCACCTTTCACCAAAAATCTTTCTGTTTTGTTATGAAGAGTTGACAATATGTTCCTATTTTGGATGATAATATGGTGATACCCGAAAAATATAATATGTAAACATAAAGTGAAACTTTCATCATTGGAGGGCTTCATTCTCCACTGGTGGCTAGTTAAAGCAATTTCGCCTTAACCGACAACCTACCTTCTTTGTAAACTCAGCAGCTTAAGGATGGGGCTTACTGCCCTTTAAGAGCGGGATCAAAATATATATTCAATTGAGGGGAAAAATCTTGAAAAAAGTGATGGTTATAGGAGTTTCAGCAGGTGCAGGTAAATCGACTTTTGCAAGAAAGCTTTCGGAAATTCTACAAATAGATGTGTATCATCTTGATACAATGTTTTGGGAGCCTGGATGGGTTGAAGCATCATTTGAAGATTTTAGGTCCAGACAAGAGGAGATCATCAACAATCAGCATGAATGGATTATTGAAGGGAATTATCGTAATACGTTTGATATGAGAGTAGAAGCGGCCGATACAATTATTTATTTAGAGAAGTCTTTATCTGTTTGTTTATATCGAGTACTAAAACGCTGGGTAACGTATATTGGAAAGGATCGACCTGACCGTGCACTGGGATGTAACGAAAAAATAGATGCTGCTTTCATCAAATTTATATGCAAAACCTATTTTCAACGTAAGAAAAGGATGAGGCAACAGCTTCAAGAGTTAAAATCTAGTAAACAAGTGTTCATTCTTACAACTGATAAGGAGATTGAGTCTTTCTTGAGAAGCTTATCGAAATAAGATTATTTCTGGGGAAATATGACGAATTAATGATTCGTATATTACTGTGATAGAAAATTAGCTATACTATAGATTAGGTATTGAGATGAAATGAGCACTAGTTTAAATAGTGAATACATAAAGGAAGTCAAAGGAGATTAACATACATGTCAGAAATGAATTTTTTACAAGAGGTAGCACCTTTTATCCAAAATAATTGGGAAAAGGCAAATTTCCAAGAGCCTACTGCCATCCAAGTAAAGGCAATCCCGCCAATTTTAGAGGGGAAAGATGTTATTGCTGAATCCCCAACAGGAACAGGGAAAACGTTAGCGTATGTTCTGCCGCTGTTAAATAAGATTGATGTTAGCCGAAAATCAGCACAGATCGTCATTTTAGCTCCTTCAAGAGAGCTTGTTATGCAAATATTTGAGGTAGTGAAGATATGGTCTGAAGGCAGTACGATCACAAGCGCGTCTTTTATTGGAGGAGCGAACATTAAAAGACAAGTAGAAAAGCTAAAGAAAAGTCCTCAGGTCATCCTGGGTACACCTGGAAGGATACAAGAGTTAATAAAAATGAAAAAGTTAAAAATGCATGGAGTAAAGGCCATTGTATTAGATGAGGGAGACCAACTATTAACTCCAGAGCATAAAAAGACAATACAAGAAATCATTAAATCAACATTAAACGAACGCCAAGTTGTCTTGTTCTCAGCTACTTCAAATGAAAGCACAGAATCTCGAGCGAGAGATCTTATGAAAAAGAATCCGGAAATCATTAAGGTCAGCAGAGACGAAATTCCGGTTGGTCAAGTAGATCATGTGTATGTCGTTTGTGAGCAAAGAGAAAAAGCGCACATGCTTGAAAGATTAGTGAAAAATATTCCAATGAAAGCCTTAGGGTTTGTTAAAGATATCGGAAACTTAAATGTACTAGGGGAGAAGCTAGAATATAATGGAGTCGATGTTCACCTATTACACAGTGATACAAAGAAAGAAGAACGAGAAGCTGCACTAAAAAGCCTTCGATCAGAAAAACAGGGCCTTTTACTTGCAACAGATGTTGCAGCGAGAGGTTTAGATATTCAAGAACTATCTCATGTGATTCACTTTGACCTCCCGGCAAACAGCTCCCAATATGTTCATCGATCAGGAAGAACAGGCCGACAAGGAGCATCAGGAACAGTTATTTCTATCGTAACGGAGCGAGAGGAAAGAGAATTGAAGAAGCTCGCAAAAGAGTTAGACATTACACTTGTGAAAAATGAATTATATAGAGGAGAATTAGTTGAGAAATAAAAAGGGGACCTTCGATGGTCCTTTTTTTGTGGGAACCTTGTGAAAAAGCAAAGCACGCCACTCTAGGTGAGCAACGTACTTTTTTTCTCATGGGTGTAGGCTCTGTGATGTAATAATAATTTATGTTTTGGGAGAGATTGTTATACATCTTTTTTTTTACAAGGTAAGAAAGGATAAAATTTTGTACTTAGTTTTAGTGTCTAGCTCCAGGCGAATGCTTAGCGCCTTGCACTTTTCAATTAATCATCCAATTCCATTCGGATATATTTTCTTGTGTTTGGTCCGTATATTCCATCTGTAGCGAGAGCCGCATACATGGACTGAAATCTCCTTACAGCGTCTTCTGTACGAGGACCGTAAATGCCATCTACAGTACCTGGATTAAAGTTTATTTGTTTAAGAGCTCTTTGCAATTGTCGGACACCTTCACCTTGGTCTCCTCTCCTTAAGATACCATTTGGAAGAGGAAAGTCTGGTGCGGAAACCCTTTGTTGGTTCACTTGTTGCAATTTTGTTAAAGTCACTTGACCAACTAAGCCGTCGACTGCTAAATGATGATCTCTTTGGAACCTCATAACGGCATTCTCTGTTTCTTCACCAAACACTCCATCTGCACCATAACGAGGTAATCTGTACCCTGCTTTAATTAGTTGCTGTTGAATATCCCGAACGAAAGGACCTGAGGCACCTTCTCCAATTGGCAATCTAACAGTTCTTCCTTTTACGGCTCGATCTGGTGCTGGAGCAGTTTGGGGATTTTTGCTTGGCTGACTTGGAGATGCATCTCCATCAAAGTTCCGAAGAGCTTCGGCAACATCATCAATAAACATGGACCAAGATATTCCGTTTGTTCTCAATATTCCGATTGGATCTGTTCTTCTGGAAGGATCAAGAGTGGCGTGTGCAACAATGTCTGATTTTGGATTAAGATTAAATCTGTCACATAAATAGGCATGGTACCAAACATATCGATCATATGCCGCTTGAAAATTTATTCTGCCACCGTGACATAATTCAACCCCGATAGCAGCGCTATTTGCGTTAGCCCCATAAAGTCTGTTATCCGCTGTAACATTTGAACGGACATGATAGGCAATTTCGTTTAAGGGGATTATCTCTAAAATATATTTATCATCAATAAAGGTGTGTGCAGAAGCTGATGGTTGTTGAGTATCAAAATAATTACGATTTCCATAAGCTGTAGAGCCTGGATTTCCAGTGTCATGACTTACAATAAATCGTACAGTACTAATCCGTTGCCCTGGTCGAGAATTTCCGGTACGAATATAATCTCGTGTAATCTCATAAGCCAACTATTAACACCCCTGTCTATATTGATTACAACGTTATTCATTGCATTATATGTTATCCATTAGGAAATGTTAACTTCGAAAAGTTATACACAGTTTCCACAATATAAACAGGGAATGATAAGAAGACAATTTCTTAAGTTTGTGGATAATTTCATTCCTCTTTGTAGAGATATTAACATGTATATCCACATTACCCACAATCTTTGTATTGATTTATCCACATTATTATCCACAAGAAAGGAAGTGGGGTGTCCACTTCCTTTCTTACTATAAATTGCTATTGCGATTTGTGCTTTGGCGTTGATTAGCTGCATTTGCTCTAGCTTGAGCTTCTAAATCAGCTTGATCAGCTAATTCTCTTGAAAATTCCTCATCAACACCGTCGCGTTTTAAGTTTTTAGGTGTTTGTGGAAGAGTTGTTGAGTTCTTATCACGTGCTTTATGGTTATGTTGATGACCTCTGCCCATGAAAAAAGCCCCCCTTAAAAAGTTTGAACTTTTAGTTCAAACTTAGGATGGCTTTTTTTCATCATTTCATGTTGGAAGTTAGTGTCTATTTTTACTTATGTATCCACCAGCACGATCAGCATTTTTGAATTCTCTAGAATATGTCACTTCTTGCATACTAGAAAGAGTACTTTTTGACTTATCTCGTTTTTTCTTATCTGCCATCATGATCATCCTTCCAAAATATAGTATTCACCTTCTATTTTTGACAATGGGATGTGGATTCATACAAATGGGATGAAAAAATGCATGTGATCGAATTTTGGCGAAAAATGTCTAATAGTAAATAAATGTTGAAAATCGTAAATAAAGCCTTCAGAATCGTTAATATGTCTTTAAAATAGTTAATAAATCTCCAGAATCGAAAATAAGACCTCACACAAAATCCTAGCTCACAACAAAAAAGGCGGAATTCAATAGAATTCCACCCTGATACATACTATTTAAGCCTCTTTTAGCTGCTGATCATTCTCTTCAGAAACATTATGGTATTTGTAAATTGTATATTGATCTCTAGTAATTTCAAACAAATTAAAGATGTCTTCGCCATTATTAATTTGTTCTAGTAAGTTTGCTCTTGTTTCGTTTGAGTTCATAACATAAGGTAATTTTTCTGCCGCCCTTGTGGAACGGACGTTTTGTTTACGGATTCGTAAAAAGATTGTTTCAATATCTAATTCATAGAATAGCTCATTGAAAAAAGCATCTTTTGCTAGCTTATTATAGCCTTTGCCATGATATGGTTTGCCTATCCAGGTGCCTAAAAAGCCGGCTTTGTCTTGGATATCAAACAAACTGATTGTACCGATTGGAGATCCCCATTCATCTAAAATGGTACGTGAAATCAATTCACCTCGTTCTTCAGCCTCAATCGTTTGTTTCGTTAAAAATAGGTATTCTTCAAAAGAATTTGCTTTATGACGCACAAATGGGAAGACATCAGGGTGAACCATGTGTTCATAAAGTGTATGACTATCATAAATATCACGTTTTTTTAGCATCTGGATCCCTCCAACCTGAGGGCAGACTCCACGTGATATGGTCGTCTCCACCCTCGAAATTTTTTATGTTACTTTGCCTTCAAAAAATTTCGGGGTGGGAATCGAACCCACTAGAACCAGTAAAGCTGGTGGCGCACCATTTGCCTTCCCATTACTAGATTTAATTGTCGTATTTAAGTTATAGCATTGCTTCCAGAAGTATCATACGGCATTTTAAATGAAAAAGATACTCCTTTTTTGTCGAATTCAAAAATATTTTTTTTTATCTTAAAATAGTTGTTAAATTGTCTGATTTTCTGTCTGTTTGGTAAATTATTCTGCTTAAAAAACCGAGTAAAATCTAATGTTTTAGTACGTTAAATCGAGATAGATTTTGAAAACCTATACAAAAAATAAAATAATAGTAAGATAGTAATTTTTTGTCACTTTTTATACACAATGTCACCATTAATCATGGTCATTTCAGGCTTTGCTAGATAGTGGAAGGGGTGATAATTCCATATAACGAGGTCAGCATCTTTCCCTACCTCTATACTACCAACTCTATTTTCTACTCTTAAATTTCGTGCAGCTGTAATGGTGATTCCTTCTAGTGCTTTTTGTTCGTCAAAACCTTCTCTCACGGCAAGAGAGGCACATAAATTTAAATATTGAATGGGTGTATAAGGGTGGTCGGTTGTGATGGAAACTTCTACACCTTTTTCAGAAAGTGCTTGATAGGTTTCCCATGTTTTATTTTTTAATTCAATTTTCGATTTACGGGTTAATGTTGGTCCTACGCAAACCTTGACTTGTTTTCCTATTAATTCTTCAGCGATTAAATGACCTTCCGTGCAATGCTCGATTCTGTAGTCTAAGTTGAATTCCTCTGCAAAACGAATCGCGCTCATAATATCATCTGCTCGGTGAGCGTGGATGCGTACAGGGATTTCTCTTTTCAGTGCTTTTTTAATTGGGATAGAACGAAACTCATCTTTATCATCACAATACTTTGCTTTGTAGAATGCCTCTCGTAGCATGCCCATTATGCCCATTCTTGTGATGGATTCCTTATTGCCATGACTATGCATCCGTTTAGGGTTTTCGCCAAGAGCAATTTTAAGGCCTGCTGTTTCTTGGATAATCATGTTCGAAATATTAATACCATATGTTTTAATAACCGAAGTTGTTCCTCCAATAACATTTGCACTTCCTGGCATGACATGTGCCGTTGTGATTCCGTATTTGATTGCGTCCTTAAAAGCTGGATCTAAAGGATGAACGCCATCTAGTGCCCGAATATGCGGGGTAATAGGTTCGATGGTTTCATTTGCATCATTCCCGGCCCATCCAGTGCCTTCATCATAAAGGCCTAAGTGGGTGTGAACATCAATAAAACCAGGGAATAAATATTTATCCTTACATACAATTGTTTCGGTTGATTCAGTTGGTTCTAAGTTTTTCCCAATCTCCTTAATCTTCCCGTTTTCCACAAGCACATCGGTCTCATAAATAGGGGGGGAAGTAATGGGATAAACGGTTGCTTGTTTAAAAAGTGTTGATTTCATACTGCTATACTCCTTGTTTTCCACTTTGATAATTAGATATTAAAATGTCTTGCAAAGCTTTTTCGAGGTGAGGAAAAGTAAAAGTGAAACCATCATCTAAAGCTTTTTCTGGTAATACTTTTTGTCCCTCTAGGATCAAAAGGCTCATTTCGCCTAATAACATTTTTAAAGCAAAGGAAGGAGCAGGAAGCCAATGTGGACGTTTAAGTACGTTTCCGATTGTTTTTCCGAACTGGTTCATTTTAACAGGATTTGGAGAAACAGCATTAACTGGTCCAGAAATAGTAGAGTCTATTATATGTTCCATTAGGCGGACTAGATCCATCACATGAATCCATGAAACCCATTGTTGACCAGATCCGAGATTTCCTCCTGCGAACAGTCGGTACGGCAACACCATTTTTGATAAGGCACCTTCTTCTCCTAACACAATCCCGAATCGAGTACAGACTGTACGAACATGAAGGGTTTCAACCTTTCTTGCTTCTTTTTCCCAAACCTCAACTGTTTTTGCAAGAAAATCAGAGCCTGTTTCATTTGAGCCTTCTGTGAAGGTTTTTGTTAAAGAGGTACCGTAAATTCCGATTGCACTCGCATGAATGAATACGGAAGGTTTTTTGGACAAAGCGTTGATAATAGCGTAAATCTCTTTCGTCGACTCAATTCTACTTTCTACAATTTGTTTTTTCGTCGCCTCTGTCCAGCGGTTATTAATTGATTTTCCAGCTAGATTGATGATCACATCAACACCCTCTAGTGACTCGGCAGGATTTGATGTTTTTGATCGCCATTGGACAAAGTGTAAGTTCTTTTCAGAAGAAGTTTTTTGACTTCGTGTTAAAATATAGACATCATGACCTTTATTTAAAAAATACTGTGTAATATGTTTTCCAATAAAACCAGTACCGCCTGAGATGGCGATTTTCATACGACCACTTCCTAGTTCACATATTCCTTAGTTCATTTATACTCTATCTATTAAAAATATCCTCTATAATGTGTTACGTTTATCAAAAAAATTGCAGGTGAGAACAAGAATGGCTATTATTACAAAAATCACAACCCAAAAGCAGTCAGCAGAACGTTTTAATATTTACTTAGACGATGGTCAGGGAGAAAAATATGCTTTTAGTGTTGATCAAGATGTGCTAATTAAATACAATCTTCAAAAAGGCAAAGAAATTGATGAACTCGATATACACGAGATACAATATGGAGATCTTAGTAAAAAAGCTTATAATAAAGCTTTGGAGTTCCTAAGTTATCGTATGCGGTCCATAAAGGAAGTAGCTGAACATTTGGCAAAAAAAGAATTTAATGAAGCAATTATTCAGGATGTTATCTACAAGTTGAAGGAATACCGTTATGTAGATGATTTGGAATTTGCTATTGCTTATGTTCGTACACAAAAACAAACGAATGGAAAAGGACCAAGTGTCTTAAAACGGGAGTTAATTGGTAAGGGGATTGATCAAGATTTTATAGCCCAAGCTCTTCAAGAATACGATGATGATGATCAGCTCCAAGAAGCAATTGACCATGCAGAAAAACTGTTAAAAAAGAACAATAAGTTATCCACAATACAGCTTAAACAAAAAATTGAACAGCATTTAATGAGGAAGGGGTTTCCTTATGATATTATTTCAAAGGTATTAGATGAAGTCCAATATGAGCAAGATGAATCAGAGGAATGGACGGCTTTAGTTAAGCATGCTGAAAAAGCTCAAAGAAAATACAAGAATGAAGATCCTTATCAATACCAGCAAAAGATGAAGCATTTTTTATATAGAAAAGGGTTTGCTATTGAATTAATTGAAAAATTTCTAGAAGATGATCAATGAAAAGCTAAGGGGAGATAAACAGTGATGACAAAGCGCTATAGTGAGATGACGGAGTATGAATTAAAAAATGAAATCGCTAGTCTCAAGGAAAAGGCAAGAAAAGCAGAGCAGCTAGGAATTGTTAATGAATTTGCTGTATTAGAACGCAAAATCACGATGGCAAAGTCGTATTTGCTAGACCCTAATGATTATAAACCAGAGGAAGTCTATGAAATTGACGGAGCGCCTGGAGAGTCATTTAAAATCAACTATATGAATGGCATCTTTGCCTGGGGATACCGGTTATCCACACCTGATCATGAAGAAGCTTTGCCAATATCGATGTTAATGAAAAGGTAACCCAACTGGATAAGTAGCAACATTCCAGTTGAGCTGACCTTACTTTGTTACGATTGCTTTCTAGTTTGTCGCTTTAAAATGATGAGGTCTTGGGTTTGTTGTGTTTCTCCATTTACTTGAGCGTGTGCATGCTTTGGGTTAGCCCAAGGCTGTTTGAATGGATTTGAATACAAATTATCGTAGAATTTTTTCCTACTGTGTGAACCCATTTTTAAAAGCACCTCCGCAAGTTTGTAAATGCGTTTTAAGAGTAAGGATTTTCACGTTGACCAGATGCCCTCATCCGTTCTTGCGGATGAGTGTTCGTTGTCCCGTCTGCCCTTTTTGAAGCATATTCAGCTTTCGCTCTTGGTTCGCCTTCAAACTTGTTATTGCTCATATTTGGAAAACCGCGTTCTTTGTTACGCAACACAATCCCCTCCAAATCATCACGTTTCGCTTCACTAATGGAAGCGTACTTATAGTATGGTTGCAAAAGGGTGAATTATAAGTAGAGAATCCTGCCTAGAGGTGAGAATAATGGAAGATTACTTTGAACGATTAACGAATGAGCTGTTAGCAAAGAATAACAGTCTATCCTATGCACAAGCCAGAACATGGGTGGAGCTTTTATGGGAAGATTTTGAATCAACACAAGCTAAAACAGGAAAAGCCTATCAAGGCAAAGGTGTAACGGAGACTGTCGTGAGACAATTAATTAATCACTACGGTGACAGATTGCATGACTTTATTGCCACAAACCCAAAGTATAAAGATTTATTGAATAAAGATGATTATTTAAAACATTAGGTTGTTTTTGCAACTTTCCTGTTTGTATTAAGGATTGGAAGTAGTTGATGGAGCTCCAGGATGCTCATCTTAGAAATAAGCTACCGCGGCGCACGTATCTTCCGCTCCAATCAACCTAATTAGTTTTTTGTTTAAAGAGCATATTAAAAAACAATTTTTTAGAAAAGAGCAAAACATAAAAATCAAAGAGGATGACAAAACAGTCATCCTCTTTGATTTTTACTCCGGAATCAGCTCCAGCTTTTTGCGCAGCTTTTCTTCACTGAAAATCCAGCCTGTATAGGAGCTGACAATATTTAAATCTGTGTCTAATTGAACAATGGCGACAAATGGATAATATCCTTTGCTTCGGTAACGAAGGTCGATAAAACGGACCTCATAATGGTCGCTGTATTCGTCAACCTCCCAACGATAGACAGGGGAAAATGATAAAAAGGCGGATATATTGTCATCTTCTTCTGCTGCCTTAATGACTTCTGTTTGTGGAACAGGAACACGCTCAAATTCATCTAAAAAGATAATATCCTCGTTAACAGATCTTGCCACATGAAAGGTTTTGTCCGTCATAATCGCGATATGCCACTGTCGAAAGCGCATAGTCGGGGAAATAATCACTTGTTCGATATTTGGTATGATAGTGTGTAAACGACGAACAATATTTCTTTTCATGGCATGGCGAATAAGATAATAGCCAATTAAAATGACATAGATGCTTAAGAATGTATACCCTGGATGACCGCCAAAAACCCAGATCACAATTCCGATAATATGCATGACAAAAATAAAAGGATCAAATGTATTAATCGTTCCCAGTGCAATCCATTTTTTTGTGAATGGACGCAATGCTTGGGTTCCATAAGCATTAAAAATATCCACAAATACGTGAAGTACGATGGCAAGTAATGTCCAGAGGTACAGGTGAAGAAGATTGCTTTCAGGAATAAAAATTGTCAGCATCCCGGTAATTAAAAAGGACCATATAAAGATGGCTGGGATCGAATGGGTAATCCCTCTATGATTTCGAATATATTTAGCATTATTTCTTAGCTTTAATATCGTATCAAGGTCAGGTGCTTGTGATCCAATAATTGTACCGAACATAACAGCTTGTGCGGTGGGAGGATCAATCCCAACGACCGGATCAAGTGTAGCTAACCCGCCAAGAGCAATGCCCATGACCACATGTGTTCCAGTATCCAATAATTGTACCTCCTTGTTTTATGAGGGTGCAGGTTTGCCTTTATATGATTGTCCATTAAAATGAACTGAGTATAAATTAAGATAAAAGTTCCTTTGAAAATATATGATGCAATATTGTCCAATGTGAACATTTCTGTTTATTTTTAAACATCAAGTCTTTAACTATAAGTGATCTTGTACTATTCTTAACAGGTAAAAAGTATTAAATTTTGTATATAGTTTTAAGTGTCTAGCTCCAGCGCCTAGCCCCTCGAGGTCATAAGCAGAATTGCCCGAGGCTGATCAAGGCGCTTGCGCTTTTCTTATTACCATATATTTTCCCGATTATGAAGTAATTTAACATCTGGAGGAAAAATTATAATGATATATGAAGTAAATGATAAGCTGGAAAGCTTTCCTATAAAGGAGTTTCAGCATGATTTAATTTCATGGTACATGCTTGAAAAGAGAGATTTGCCTTGGCGAAAAGACCAAGATCCATACAAAATTTGGGTATCTGAAATTATGCTTCAGCAAACTAGAGTTGATACCGTTATCCCTTATTTTAATGCATTTATAGAAAAATTTCCTACGATAGTTTCCCTTGCAAATGCGGATGAAGAAGAAGTCTTAAAAGCATGGGAAGGACTCGGTTATTACTCAAGAGTAAGAAATCTTCATTCAGCTGTTAAAGAGGTAGCGGAATCCTATTCTGGTATTGTCCCTAAAAACCCTGAAGAAATTTCTAAGTTAAAGGGTGTTGGTCCATATACAAAGGGAGCTATTTTAAGTATAGCTTACAATATTCCAGAACCAGCCGTCGATGGAAATGTGATGAGAGTTTTCTCAAGAATTTTATCAATCTGGGAAGATATCGCAAAGCCGAGAGCAAGGAAAATCTTTGAAGACGCCGTCTATCAATTGATTTCCAAAGAAGATCCATCTTCCTTTAATCAAGCAGTGATGGAGCTAGGTGCTTTAATTTGTACACCAACATCTCCTTCGTGTTTATTATGTCCAGTCCGTGAGCATTGTTCAGCTTTTGCAGAGGGAGTCCAGTCTGAACTTCCGATAAAAAGCAAAAAAAAGAAACCAAAACCGCTGCAAATGGCTGCTGTGGTCCTATATGACGGAGCTGGCCGACTGTATATTCATAAACGGCCTAACACAGGTTTATTAGCAAACCTGTGGGAATTCCCAAATATGGAGATTAAAGCTGATTCCAAAGAATCATATCGTGAACAATTGAAGCAATTTGTTAAAGAGGAATACCAAGCAGATGCTGAGCTATCTGAATTAACGGGAACTGTCGAGCATGTGTTTTCCCATCTAATTTGGAATATCTCTGTGTTTATTGGAAAATTAAAAGATCCTGTTACAAAGGATTTAGTACCAGTCACTGAAGAAGAAATAAAAAAATATGCTTTTCCTGTTTCCCATCAAAAAATATATAAAATATTTCAAGGGACTGACATGTAATCGTCAGCCCCTTTTTAGATGGAATTATGGAATTCCTTGACTTGAAATGTGGCTAAGCGTTTTGCATCCAGCTCTTTGAAGGCAAAGAACACCTTCTATTTTAAATCGTCTTATTTGCCGGGGCTGTTCAAGGCGCTTGCGCTTTTGTTTATTTATTCATAATGAACCCTAGTACCATGAGTATAATCCGCTTCATTTCGTTTTAAACCGCCGCGGGAAGTGATTTCTTCGACGATTTCTCGGTGAATGGTTTGACCTTCAACATTAAGGTAAGGGACCATCTGTTGAAGAGAGTGATGGAAAAAGGCTAACTCTTCCTTGCTCCAATCTTTCTTTGAAATCATGGATAACTCTGTCATATCACGGCCTACGTACATATACATCCTCCTCTAACCTGACGAGATGTGCTAAGGTTATACTATAAGATCCGAAACATCTTACAACATAGAAGTTTCACTATATTATCTGATACAATGATGACATCTATTCGATTGAATACATATAAGGAGATGACAAAATGACCCAAGTAAATAAAGTAGCACTCATTACAGGAAGCAGTCGTGGAATTGGAAGAGCTGTTGCCCTGCGATTAGCTGAAAAAGGATACGATATTGTTGTAAACTATGCACGCAGTAAAACAGCCGCTTTAGAGGTTGTAGAACAAATTGAAAAGTTAGGTGTGAAAGCTATTGCTGTTAAAGCGAATGTCGGGAAGCCTGAAAAAATTAAAGAGCTTTTTTCAACAATTGAGGAAGAGTTCGGAAGATTGGATGTATTTGTAAACAATGCAGCATCAGGCGTTCAAAAACCGGCAATGGAGCTTGAAGAAAGCCATTGGGATTGGACGATGAATATTAACAGCAAGGCATTGCTATTTTGTGCACAAGAAGCAGCAAAGCTTATGGAGAGAAATGGCGGGGGCTTTATTGTAAGCACTAGCTCTTTAGGATCCATTCGTTATTTAGAAAATTACACTACGGTAGGAGTTTCAAAAGCTGCCTTAGAAGCTCTAACAAGATATTTAGCAGTCGAACTTTCTCCAAAAAATATTATCGTGAATGCTGTTTCAGGTGGAGCTGTTGATACAGATGCTTTAAAACATTTCCCAAATCGCGAAGAGTTACTTGAGGATGCGAAGAAAAATACACCTGCAGGCAGAATGGTTGAAATAGAGGATATGGTCAATGCGATTGAATTTCTTTTAACAGAGAAAGCCTCTATGATCAGAGGACAAACAATCATAGTTGATGGTGGCCGTTCTTTACTCGTTTAAACGAATAAAAAATTTTTTTGAAGTTTTTATGGATATAAAAATCATCTCTGGGACAATCTATATTTCGTGGAGGTGATATCGAATGGCACAAAACAACAAAACACAATCAGGTACTAACATCCAACACGTAAAACAACAAAACGCTCAAAGTGCTCAAGGTCAAGCTGCTCAAGCAGGTCAAGCAGGTCAATTTGGTACTGAGTTTGCGAGCGAAACAAATGCTCAAGAAGTAAGAAAACAAAATCAACAAGCTGAGTCAAGAAAGAACCAAAATTCTTAATTGACTAAATAAAGACACCTTTCCGCAAATGTGGGGAGGTGTCTTTTCCTGTGAAAAAGCGCGTTTGCAAAAGAGCGATCATCCTCTCGCTGCAATCAACCACTTTCCCTTTTGCGTAGCAACAAAGGTTATGAAAATATCCTGAAATTTCAATACGACAAAACTTCTGTTTCCTCTACATAAGTAGTCAAAGGATCAAATGAGTAAATGAAGAATCTTATTAACAACATACTTTTGTTTCTCTTAGCAGAAAGGAGAGGGAATAATGAATTTTGATCAGTTGGTTGGGGAGCAATTAAAAACGATGGATAAATTATTAGATTTACAGTCGGAAATTGAACGGTGTCAAGATCTCAAAAATCAGTTGGATATTTTGCAGGATGAAGCGAAATTAAAATCCATTCAGGATGAGATAGAGAATATGAAAGAGGAATTAAATAAGATCCAACAGGTGTTTGAAAAGCAAACAAAAGAAGTTATTCAATCTTATGAGGATCAAAGGTTTGAAACTGTTTCGTAAATTACAGCCAATTAAAGGGTCATTTCTTTCTGGAAATGACTC